>JANOJW010000171.1:0-18481 GCA_031418955.1 Hyphomicrobiales bacterium
CCGGGCTGCAGCCGCCACTTCTTGACGATCTTCTTCTCATCCACCGGCAGCACGCCGGCTTCCGAACTCATGATGACCTCGTCGTCGTCGGTGACGAAATACCGCGCTGGCCGCAATCCGTTGCGGTCGAGCGTCGCGCCGATATGGACGCCGTCGGAGAAGCACATGGCGGCGGGGCCGTCCCAGGGCTCCATCAGCGCGGCGTGGTACTCGTAAAAGGCGCGCCGGTCCTCGTTCATCAGCGGGTTGCCGGCCCAGGCTTCCGGGATCAGCATCATCGCGGCGTGCGCCAGCGAGTAGCCGCCCATCACCAGGAATTCGAGCGCGTTGTCGAAGCAGGCGGTGTCGGACTGGCCCTCGTAGCTGATCGGCCAGAGCTTGGAGATCTTGTCGCCGTAAAGCGGCGAGTTGACCGAGGCCTGTCGCGCCGCCATCCAGTTGACGTTGCCGCGCAACGTGTTGATCTCGCCGTTGTGGGCGACCATGCGATAGGGATGCGCGAGCTTCCACGATGGGAAGGTGTTGGTCGAGAAGCGCTGGTGCACGAGCGCCATCGCGGAGTGGAGCCGCGGGTCGGAGAGATCCTTGTAATAGGCCTTCACCTGGTTGGAGAGGAACATCCCCTTGTAGACCAGCGTCCGGCTCGACAGCGACACCGTGTAGTGACCGATGTCGCGGCCCTTGTAGGAATCATAGACCGCGTTCGAGACGACCTTGCGGATCATGTACAGCTTGCGCTCGAACTCATCTTGGGTCGTGACCGACTTCGGCCGGCCGATGAAGATCTGGCGATGCACGGGCTCGGCCTCGCGCACCATCTCCGAGAGTGAGCTGTTGTCGACGGGCACCGAGCGGTAGCCGAGGAACTCGAGCCCCTCCTCGCGAATGAGGCGCGCCCAGACGCGCTCGCAATGCTCGCGCAGCCGTTCGTCCTGCGGCATGAACAAGTGGCCGACCGCATAGTGACCGGGCTTGGGCAACTTGATCTTCAGGCCCGCGCATTCCTGGGCCAGGAACTCGTGCGGGATCTGCACGAGAATGCCCGCGCCGTCGCCCGAGGTCGGATCGGCCCCGGTTGCACCGCGATGTTCGAGGTTCTCGAGGATGGCGATCGCGTCGGCGATAATCTGGTGGGACGATCGGCCCTTGAGGTCGGCGATGAAGCCGACGCCGCACGCGTCATGCTCGCGTCGTTTGTCGAAGAGACCCGTGTTGCTCTCAGTCGCGTAGGGGCCGCCAGTCACCGCCTGGAGCGAGGTCTCGTCGGGTGTCAGCTTTTGCATCGTCGTCTCGTGCATCCGGAAATGACGGATCGGGGGTTCAAGTCCCCGAATGATCCCAATTATTCGGCGCGCCAACTCTCTCCGGCGCGGCTGTGCGGCCGGTCGGAGAGAACATGCAACGCCGTCGGGAGCGCCCGAGCACCCGCTTTGCCTGACATGGGCGCGCACTGTCTACCGGATCGGGCAGCGGGCAGCCAAGGCAAAAGACGGGCAATCAAGCGGTTAACGCTCTAAGGGTCGTTTCGCGACGGGTCCCTCGGCTCGCGGCAGGCGACGGACCCTCGAGCCCTGGCGCTGGAACCGGGCTTTGGCAGCCGACCCTCGCAAAGGTCAGTATGCCTGACCTATCGCGCGATGCAAGGGTCTTTCCTGCCGCACGGGGTGCCACATGTCTTGGCTGGCGAAGTCGTCTGCCGGACTACTGCAAACTGCTTCAGTCTGTGGACTTAAGCGAGGATCGCCCGACTGCTCATTTGGCGCGTGGCGACACGGAACTCAGATTCGATACACCTTCAGTCCGTTCTCGGCGCACACCATCTTGTGCTGCGCGGGCGTGACGCCGGCCGGGAAGGCGCGGAACGGATCGTCGAAATCCCAGTGCGGGTAGTCCGACGCGAAGAGCAGGCGGTCCCAGCCGATCCACTCCATCACGTCGAGCGCGTGGCGGCGGTTCTCCGGCTCCTCCATGGGCTGCGTCGATACCCAGACGTGATCGCGGATGTACTCGGACGGGCGGCGCTTCAGGTGCGGCGCTTCCTTGCGGTTCTTCTCGAAGATCTTGTCGAGCCGCCAGCCGAGCGCCGGCATCCACGCGAAACCGCCTTCGACCATCACCACTTTCAATTTCGGGAAACGCTCGAACACGCCCTCCATGACGAGGCTCGTCACCGTGGTCTGGCACGACGTCGAGTGCGCAGAGCCCTCCTCGATGTAGTAGGACGGCCAGCCGGCCCCGTTCACCGGATGCCCCGAGGTACCGAACACATGGAAGCCCACGGGCAGGTTGAACCGCTCGGCCGCGGCATAGATTGGCCAGTAGCGGCGATTGCCCAAAGGCTCCGACGACCGTGTCAGGCAGAACACCTGGCCATAGTCCGTCATGTGGCCGACGCGCTCGATCTCCTCGGCCGATGCGAGCCCGTCCTCGTAGGGCACCACGATCGCGGCCTTGAGGCGCTTGTCGCGCTGCGTCCAGGCCTCACGCTGCCACTCGTTGGTCGCGCGGCACATGGCGGCCGAGAAATCGAGATTGAAATCGCCCTGTCCAGTTGGCCCGAGCGGCCCCAGGATACCGACCTCGACGCCGGCCGGATCCAGATACTGCGACTGCATCAATTCGAGGCTCGAACCTGGGCGACCACCGTCCGTCGGCCAGGCATCGCGCCGGGAGGCCAGCGGCGCCGACTTCGGATAAGGCTCCTGCCCCGGGCTGCCATGCTTGCGGCGGAAACCATACGTATTGGCGTACTCCCACCACGCATTCGACAGATACGGCCGCAGGCAATTCAACGACTTGATGGCCGGATGGATGTCGCTGTCCACGACAGCAAGGCGGTTCGAGGCTTGCGGCGCGATGTCGAGCGGCATGGGCTAGGCTCTCCTGGCGGCAGACGTCTTCGGCAGAGAATACACGAATTCGCGTCAAAGGACCAATCCGAGGGAGCTGCATGTCTGACTCGAATGGATGGGTTGACCTCGTTCGCCTCCCATCGACTTTAAAGCCAGCGCGCGGCGCCTCGCATCTATCCTCGGGCTAGTCCGGCCCGAGGATGAGAACCGACAGACGTGTCCTGCTGGCCGTCCAACGAACTCACCCCTTCGCGCCCAGATGCGGCAGTGCGCTGGCGACGATCGATGCGTCGAGCGCCTCGTAGTCGTGATAGCCGATCACCTCGTAGAGCCGTTTTCGTGTCTGCATGCGCTCGACTTGGGGGGCCGTGGTGTCGTCGGTCGAGAGCTGGCCGTAAAAACTCTCCATGGCTTTCGCAGCAATGCGCAGCGACGACACCGGCCAGATCACGATGCGCACGCCGGCCGACTCCAGCGCGGCGCCGGTTTCGAGCGGGGTGCGGCCGAACTCGGTCATGTTGGCCATGGCTGGCACCGGCACGGCAGCGGCAAAGGCGCGGAACTCATCGAGGCTCGTCAAGGCGTCCGGGAACACCACGTCGGCGCCGGCTGCCGCATAGAGCCGCGCGCGGGCGATGGCGCCCTCGAGGCCTTCGGAGGCCGCGGCATCGGTGCGGGCGATGATTAAGAGATGCCGGCGGGCGCGTCGGGCGGCCGCAATCTTCGCCGCCATCTGGTCGGCGGGAACGAGCGTCTTGTCGTTGAGGTGGCCGCACTTCTTCGGCAGCACCTGATCCTCGATATGCACGGCCGCCGCGCCCGCATCCTCGAGCTCACGCACGAGCCGCATCGCATTCAGCGCCTCGCCGTAACCGGTATCGCCATCGACGATCAAGGGCAGGCCGGTCGAGCGGGACAAGGCGCGCACGATCAGGCAGAGCTCCTCCATGGTGAGGATGCCGAGATCAGGGAGCCCGAGGCTCGCGGTGACCGCGCCGCCCGACACGTAGAGCGCCTTGAAGCCCGCCTCCTTGGCGAGCAGGCCCGCCATGGCGTTGTGGGCGCCCGGCGCCCGGATGATTCGCCCAGACGCCAGCATGGCGCGAAGCCGCTCGCCCGGAGGCGTCGGGTCGATCTCGTCGCCCTGCAGCCACTTCGCCATATTGCGTCTCCACCATCGAGTGTCCGGCAGTGACACTGCCATCGGGCACGGGCAATGGAAAGTGGCGGGCCTTTGCCTCAAGTCGGGACAGCGCGCGTCAGGCGTGGGCAATGTAGTCGCGCAGGGCCTCGGCGTCGTGCTCGACTTCGGCGATGTGGTTTTTCACGACGTCGCCGATCGACACGATGCCGACGAGGCGGCCATTCTCCACCACGGGAAGGTGGCGGAATCGGCCTTCGGTCATCCGCTGCATCAATTCGCCGACGGTGTCGCGCTCACGCGCCGTGACGACGCGGCGCGTCATGGCCTCGGCCACCGGCCATTCGAGGGCAGCGACGCCGTCACGGCCGATGACGCGGATGATGTCCCGCTCCGAGATGATGCCGGCGACGCCGCCGTCGGCGCTCGTCACCACCACCGCACCGATGCGCTTTGCCGCCAACAGGCGGGCGACATCCATCACCATGGCATCGAGGCCGACGCATTCGACGTGGCGGCCTTTGTCACGAAGGATAGCTGCGACATGCATGGGGCTTCTCTCCCGTCACCGGGTCGAGGATGGCCCATCATGCCCCCGCTGCGCCGTTTCGCCGCCCTGAAGGGGCCAACCGGCGCCATGACAGTCCGTCCACGCTTGCCGGTGGAGTTGACTGTACGCTTGCACTCCCGGCGCCCGCAGGCCCCGGTTGCAAGCATCATCTGCCAACTCGAGATACGGTTCAAGCGGGTCGACATTTCTTTGTTGCCCGGCTGAAGTACGATCTCTCCGACTTGTTCCAGCATTCCGGGCAGAAGGTGTGCCAAGCAGCCAAGCTTCTTGCTCAGCCAGGAACCGGGGCGATGTCTTTATTGCCCGGCTCAATGCAGGGTCGGCGCCTCGGAGTCCGGGGGCGGGGGCCATTCGGGCGCCGGGGGGGGCGGCGGATCAAACAGCGCAAACGCGAGGAGGCCGAGCAGGAAGCCGCCCAGATGCGCCTCCCAGGCGATGCCTGCGCCGTCCGTGAGGAGATGCGCGAAGGCGGCCGTCACGAAATTCAGCGCCGCCCAGATGCCGACCATGACCAGCACCTGCCGATTGGTGAACGCCTCGCGCAGCGACAGACGCGGGACCGTGCGTGGATCCTCCCGCACGTTGCCCACGCCGCCGTAATGCTCGTCGTTGAAGAAGAAGCGGAACGCCGCCCCCATCAGCCCCGATACAGCGCCCGACGCGCCGACCATCGGCACAGGCTCACCATAACGCAAGGCGAGGAACACGACCGCGCCCGCAATGCCGCTCGCGAGGCCGAGCAATGCAAAGCGCAGGTTGCCGATGCGCTTTGCCAGCGCGCCGCCGAAAGCGAGCAGCCAGGCGCTGTTCATCAGCAGATGCGTCACGTCGCCGTGCACGAACTGGTGCGAGATGAAGCTCCACCACTTGCCACCGGGCCAAGTGTCGATCGGGAAGCCGGGCTCGAACGTGTAGCGCGTCGGGCGGAAGGCCAGCATCAATTTGGTGCGCAACTGCTGCTCGTCTGGAAGCAACGACAGCCCGAGATGCACAAGCACTATGAGGGCGATGGCCAGGGTCACTCCGCCCGGGACATTGAAGATCGGCTGGCGCGCCATGAACTCTCCCTGGGCGAGCGTCCGCCCACCGCTCCGTTAACCCGTGCATCACTTCGAAGCAATGCCGGCCGCCGCTGGCATGGAACCTGCTCCCCACCGTGCAAACCGCTCGGCGATGCCGGCCGCTACCCATTCGGCACGGCTTCGAGGCTGCGGGCAATTCCGCGCCGGTTTGGCGCAATGACAAGGCCCGATGATGAAGCAACGCACCAGCCAGATCCTGTTTCAGTACTGGAACGACGTGCGCGGCGAACGGATGGCGCCCGACCGCTTCGAAATCGAGCCGGCGCGCATCTCAACGATCCTGCCCGAGACCTGCATCCTCGAGCGCAGCGACGACGGACTGTTCAGCTTTCGGCTGGCGGGCACGCGGATCTGCGACGGGTTTGGTCGCGAATTGCGTGGCAGCAGCCTCCACGACCTCGTGCTCGAGGCCGATCGTGGCATGCTCGACGCAGTGCTGCACGACGTCACCAATCACGGCGCAGTTGCGGTCATCGAGATCGAAGCCGCCTGCTCGATGGGTCGCGCCGTATCCTTCGAAGGCGTGCTGATGCCCCTGATTCACCTGAAGAACGGCATCACCCGCTATCTCGGTGCGATCAGTGCGATCGATCCTCCCGCCTGGCTCGGATCGGCGCCGCTGACCACCCGCGGCATGACGGCCCACTCGATCGTGTGGCCCGACGGGCGCCCACATGCGCTGGTGGAGCGCAACCACCGTCAATCGCCGTTCCTTCCTGCGCTTTCGAGCGCGCGCGTCGTGCGCGTCGACCGGCGGCAGTTCCGCGTGCTCGAGGGCGGCCGTGGCACGAAGTAGACCGAATGCGGTTTGTTCCAAAAGAGGCCGGCAGTTTAGGACATCTTTAATCGGGTTCCGCGATAGTCGTTTCAAGTTCCGTGGCAGCACGCCAAATGGCTGGTGCAACGGCACGCCCGGATCGCATTTTGCCCGTACAGGTGTTTGCATGGCCACTCAGTCCGCGTCGCAGCTTTCCCGCCGCACGCAGGTATTTGCGACCCGCATCACGCCTGACCGGCGCCGTCACAAGCGCGTCAGCATCACGCTGCTCGGGCGCTTCATGCGCGCCAACAAGCAGGAGTTTCCCTGCAAGCTGCACGACATCTCGGTTGGCGGCGCTGCCCTGATGAGCCCGGTCACAGTGCCCGTCGGCGAGAAGATCATCTGCTACTTCGACCTGATCGGCGGCCTCGAGGGCACGGTGGTCCGCGTGCTCGAGAACGGGTTCGCCATCCAGTTCAACGCCACCCAGCACAAGCGCGAGAAGCTCGCCGCGCAGTTGACCTGGCTGATCAACCGCAACGAGCTCGACGGCGTCGAAGAGCGCCGCCACGAGCGCATGGCGCCGCGCAACGGCACCTCTAGTCTGAAGCTGACCGAGGGCCTGACGATCGCCTGCCAGGTGCTCGACGTGTCGATCTCGGGCGCCTCGATCGCCACCGAGTCTCGGCCCGCCATCGGCGCCGAGGTTCTGCTCGGCAAACTCAGAGCCCGCGTCGTGCGTCATCATGCGCAAGGCATCGGCGTCCAGTTCCTCGACATCCAGAACCCGACCGCGCTGCGCCGCTACTTCGGCTGACGGCACAGCAGTTTCCAATCACTCCATGCCCCGCCCGACGCAGCAGGACTTCAACCGTCCGCTGCGCGCCAGGCGCAGCTTTGTCTCAAGTCACCAGCGCCGCTTCGATCAGATCATGAGGCGTCGCTGGCACGCTCGATATGTGGTCAGTGCCAGGATCTGCGTGACATGTGGAAGTTCATTTCAGCGATCGTGCTAGCAGCCGTGACGGCACTGCCGGCGACATCGGCGGCGGAGCCCGCCAAGGGTTTTCGCGGACAGGACCGGGCGTCGTCGTTCATGCGGATCTACGGCCCGACGCTGCCGCCCTACGGCTTCGTGCGCTTCTGCGAGTCGATGCCGCATGAGTGTGCGGCTGGTCGGCTCGATGAGACGCGCTTCCCGGCCGGCCAGGCGAGGATGGCCGAGCTCGACGGCATCAACCGTCACGTCAACACGACGATCATTGCGGCGACCGACCTCGAGCTTTACGGCGAGACTGAGCGCTGGGTGATCCCGAAAACGCACGGCGACTGCGAGGACTATGTGCTGCTGAAGCGGCAGATGCTGATGGCGCGCGGCTGGCCGGCGAGCGCACTGCTGATCACCGTGGTGCGCGACGAAAAGGGCGAGGGCCACGCTATCCTGACGGCACGCACGGCGCAGGGCGACTTCGTACTCGACAACAAGGTCGACGACATCAAGTCCTGGCACAAGGTGCCATACACCTACGTCATGCGGCAGTCCTACATCGACCCGCGCGTATGGGTGTCGCTCGACCCGAAGGACGCGCGCTCACCGTCCCTGCTCTCGGGCGTCGAGGCCGCGCGCCGCTGAAGCGCCAAGAAACGCAAATTCAGGCGGCCAAGAGGGCAAGCAACACGGCCGATCAGAACTGCTGGACCTGCATCCTCGCGAGCAAACGCTACGGCACTCTTGGATTACACCGGACCAGCGGCAACCGTCATCACGCGCAGTGTCTGACCGCTGGCGCCAAGCGCGATCAGGCGATCGACGTTTGGGTGCTTGCCGGGATTGGCGCGGGCATCTGCGGTGTGCTCGCCATAGAGCTCGAGCCCACGTGCGGCGGCCTGCGGCGTGATCGCGCCGAACGTCTGCGCGAGATGATTGTAGACCACCAGCGAGCCACCTTGGCCCGGCTTGTTCTCGATCGTGCCGACAATCGCGCCGCTGTCGGCATCGATCAACTGCAGCGCGGCGAGATGCGCGACGGTGGGCAGCGACTTGAGCGTATCGGCAAAGGCCATGGCGGGGTCCGATGGTCTAGGTGAGGCGGGCTCGAATCCGGTTTCTCGTGTGGTAGCACATTCGGCATCCGGGACCTTTCCCGTCGCGGCTCTGAGCAAACTCATTTCTGGGACGGATGCCGGCTCGATAAACGTGCTTTGAGCGCGCTTCGGCCGGGAAAGCAGGAGAGTGTTCAACCGATCCGCAATGCTTGGCCTCACCCCAGCCGCGGATAGGCGGCCTTTGGATTATCCACCATGATCTTTCTTGCCAGTGCGCCGTCGATGCCGAGGGGCAGCATCGCGTCGACGTCGAATTGCCAATGGGGGAAGTCGGAGGAGAACAGCAGCATCTCATCGCTCGGCAGCTGGTCGAGGACGCGCCGCACCAATTCGGGATCGTCGGGACAATCGAACGGCTGCAGGGTGAAGCGGATGTGGTCGCGCAGGATCTCCATCGGCGGGCGATCGATCCACGGCACCTCGAGGCGCACGCCGCGCCAGAACTTCGAGAACCGCCACATGTAGGGCGGCAGCCAGGTGACGCCCGACTCGATCATCACCGCCTTGAGCTTGGGAAACTTCACGAACACGCCTTCGGCGATGAAGCTGCCGACCTGGGCATGGAAGCCAAGCGATTGCGCCGCATAGTCCTCGGTCCAGTAGCTGGGCCAGCCCGAGCCGGTGGTGGCGTGGTGGTAGCTCGAGCCGGCGTGGATGCCGATCGTGAGCCCGTGCTTTTCGGCGGCGCGATAGATCGGCCAGAACTCGCTTTTGCCGAGCGGCCGCTCGCCCAGCGCGATGAACAGCACCTGCACGAAGCGCTGGTCGGCGGCGCACCGGTTCACCTCGTCGACCGCGTACTCGATGTTCTGGATCGGCACCACGATCGAGCCGCGCAGGCGCGGGTCGCGATCGAGCCACTCGTGGCGCACCCAGTCGTTCACCGCCGCGCAGAAAGCCTTGGCCATGTGTTCGTCGCGGATCGTCTGCACGGCGTAGAGGCAGTTCAGAATGGCCGTAGAGAAGCCATGCTTGTCGAGCAGGGCCTTGCCGAGGCGGCCCGCATCCTCATCAGTTCGGAGATTGCCCGCCTTCGCGTCGGCGCGCAGCGTCATCGGCGCGTTGTTGGGATAGGAGACGGTCTCGAAAACGTCGATGCCGCGCACCGTCGTGGTCTCGCGCCAGTAGTCGTCCATGTAGCGCTGCAGCGCGGCGATGTTGGGCACCTTGGGGTGCACGTCGCAATCGATGGCGCCGGTGTAGTCGATGCTCACGGGTCGGTTCCTGCGTGCCGGTTGCTGGCGCCAGTGTTTCACGGCGATCCGGCCCTGACCAGAGGCAGCACGTCACCTCACTGTCCCGCGGCCTGCAGGGCGAGATCGACCATGCGCACGCGCACGTCGGGCATCGTGGCGTCGCGGGGCACGAGCACGCGCGTCTCGAGGAAGTGGCCGGTCAGCTTGAAGCCTACACGGATGTCCTCGGTGGTGACGTGGCCGCCGGACTTGCCGCGCAGAAACGCGGGAAGGCCGAGCAGGCGGTCCTTGTAGGGCTCGCCGGCCGATGCCGAGACGGCACGGCCCGTGCGCGGCGACACGTAGATCAGGTCGTCGTTGCTGCCGGTCGCGGCGCATTCACCCAGATCGAGGCCGAAGCCCAGCTCGTCGAGCAGCGCCATCTCCCAGCGCACCATAAGCGCCGGCCACACTGAGGGATCATCGAGGAAGCCCAGCACGAACAGCGTGATCTCGTAGAGGTTGGGATGCGGATCGCGCTCAGGCAGCTGGCGTGCCAGCGTGACCAGCGAAGACAGACCAGCGAGGCGGCCCGCGTCCGCCATCGCCTCGGCGGCGAACCCGCGCTCAAGTTCGAGCGTCATGTGGCCGAGCTGGTCTGCGAGCCGCGCCTTCCACTCGACGCGGACATGATTGCCGATCTGCAGCACGGGGCGCAGGCGCCGCGAGCGGCCGCCGTGCACGAGGCCAAGGTGGCGTCCGTGGCGGCGCGTCAGCATCTCGGCCACCGCTGCCGTCTCGCCGTGCCCGCGCACCGACAGGATGATGCCCTCGTCCGTCCAGTTCATGGCGCACGAACCAAGACCAGACCGCTTTCTTCAAGGCTCACTCGACTTTGGGACATCAGGCGTCGATGCCTTTTTTGCGGGCCGGTGGCTGCGGCGATACAGGCGGTTGCAGCTCTCGCGGCACGCGGCCTGGCGAATGCGAAATCGTGCAGGGCGCGCCGCTCGCGCGGCAGAGGAAGCCCGCCGGCACGCGCGCGCACTGGATTGCGCGGCCCGCCGAGAGCTGCCAGCGCGTGAAGCCGTCGCCGATGCGGCGGGCCTCGGCCACCCACTGCTGCAAGGCCTTCTGGCGCGCTGCGAGTTCGGCTGGATCATCGGCCGCCACTTCGATGCGCGGCGCGCAGTGGCGGACGGCTGCCGACGCGAGCGGTGGCGCGGCAGCGGTGAGCACAGCTGCAAGCAGCCCGCGCGCGGGCATGAAGCGGATTGCCCTGTGCGTCATGCCTCACTCCTTGGGAAACTCGAGGCCCATTTCGCGATAGCGCTCCGGGTCGTTCTCCCAGTTCTCGCGCACCTTGACGAACAGGAACAGGTGCACCGCGCGGCCGAACATCTGGCCGAGCTCCCGCCGTGACTGCGACGAGAGCAGCTTCACCGTGCGCCCGCCTTCGCCCAGCACGATGCGCCGCTGGCTCTCGCGCTCGACGAAAATCGTCTGCTCGATGCGTACGCTGCCGTCCTTCAGCTCCTTCCAGTCGGTCGTCTCGACTGTGGTCTGGTAGGGCAGCTCGTCGTGGAGATGCTGATAGATGCGCTCGCGCGTGATCTCGGCTGCCGTCGTGCGCTCGTTGGCGTCCGTCAACTCGTCCTCGGGATAGTGCCAGGGACCTTCCGGCACCGTCCCGGCAAGGTGGACGAGCAGATCCTCGACGCCGCTGCCATCCAGCGCCGAGACCATGAAGGTGGCGGCGAACACATGCCGCTGATTGAGGTCCGCGGTCAGCGCCAGCAGCGGCTCCTTGCGCACCTTGTCGACTTTGTTCAAGGCCAGCAGGCAGGGCGCCTTGACTCTCTTGATTTGCGCCAGGATGCGCTCGACGCTGTCATCTACGCCCTTCGCTGTGTCGACCAGGACAATTACGTGGTCGGCGTCGGCGGCAGCGGTCGCAGCGGCGCCCACCATGGCACGGTCGAGGCGGCGGCGCGGGGCAAAGATGCCGGGCGTATCGATGAACACGAGCTGACTCACGCCCCGCATGGCGATGCCGCGGATCGGCACGCGCGTCGTCTGCACCTTGTGCGAGACAATTGCGACCTTGGCGCCGACGAGCCGATTGATGAGCGTCGACTTGCCCGCATTCGGCGCGCCGACGATGGCGATGAAACCGCAACGCGTGGGGGCGGCGGCCACCGTCGTATCGACCGCGGTCGTAGGGCTCTGATCAGGCATGCGTGCTGCTTCCCCACACCCCTTCGCGCACGAGGAGCGCGGTCGCTGCCGCCTGCTCGGCTGTGCGTTTGCTGTTGCCGGTGCCGTGCGCAGGCCGGCGGCCGGCAATGCGGACTTCGGCCGTGAACTGCGGAGCGTGGTCGGGCCCCTCGCGCGCCACCTCGACATAGGCCGGTAGCGCGAGACCCTGGCCCTGCGCCCATTCCTGCAACGCGGACTTGGCGTCGGTGACCGCGTCTGGAAGCCCGGTGACGAGCGGCATCCAATGGCGTCGGACGATGTCACGCACGATCGGGAAGCCGACCTCGCAGTAGACCGCGGCAAGCAGCGCTTCGACGGCGTCGGCAAGGATCGTGTCCTTGTCGCGCCCGCCGCTCTCCTCCTCCGATTGCGAGAGCCTCAGCGCGGGTCCGAGGCCCAGATCGCGGGCGACACGCGCGCACGCTTCCTTGCGCACCAGGCGATTGAACCGCCGCGCCAGCGCGCCTTCGTTGGCACTCGGGTCGAGCTCGGTGAGCAACTCGGCGATGGCAAGACCCAGCACCCGGTCGCCGAGAAATTCCAGCCGCTCATTATCCTCGGCGGCGGCCCGGTCGGCGCGCGCGCTCGAATGCGTGAGCGCACGCTCCAGCAACGCCGGCTCGAGAAAGCTGTAGCCGAGCGCCGTCTCGAGGCCTTTTACTTTACGCGCGCGAGGCATCTCGCCTCCGATTTCTCGGCACCTGGTCACCGAATGAGGCTGAATATGCGCCGCCAGCGGATGAAAGTCAGCCAGCTCCAAGGTTTCTGTGCTTCCGCCGTCGGTCCGTCCCGCGACACGATATGGGGAATGAGATCGACACGTCCGAGTGCTGCGACCTGCACCAGTGCAAGTGTCTTCGATGCGACCGAGCTGTTGGCGATCAACGGCTGGAGCGGCTCGTCCGTCGACAGCGAGAGGAACAGGATGTCGGCGCGGCCGACCAGGTTCTCGAAGGGAACGTAGCCGACGCCGCCGGCCGCAGCCGAGATGCGGCTGTCGAGGCTGTCGTCGCGGTTGTCGCCCATCATGAAGTAGTGACCGGCGGGAACCCGGTACGGCCCCTTGCTGTCGGCGCTACCCGTACCGTTCGGATAGAGGTCAAGCACGTGGTATTTGACGCCGCCGGGCAGTTCCTCCTCGAAGCGAAGAATGCGCTGCGATATGCCTGTGCGGTCGACGGAGATAAAATCCGGTACCGGCCGGCGCGGAATTTCTTTGCCATTCAGCCACACGACGCCGCCCCTGACGGCGATCTCGTCGCCGGGCAAGCCTATGATCCGCTTGATATAGTCGGTCGAATTGTCGAGCGGCGTCTTGAATACGGCAACGTCGCCGCGCTTGGGCTCGGACGCGAAGATCCGCCCGTTGAACAGGTTCAATCCGAGCGGAAAGGAGTAGCGGCTGTAGCCGTAGGAGAGCTTGGAGACGAACAGATAGTCGCCGACCAGAAGCGTGGACTTCATTGAGCCGGAAGGAATATTGAACGGCTGATAGAAGAACACGCGAACGAAGAACGCGATCAGGACGGCGTGGATGAGGATCGTACCGATCTCGCGCCAGCCCTCCTTGGCTCCAGCGGCGGTGGGCTCGGTCGGGTCCGTGCGGAGTCGCTCTTGGCTGTCCAGGGGCGCCTCCTGGCGCGGCAATCACACTGGCGCCCGTATAACCGGTCGCCACCCGATGTGCAATTGGCGCGGGGACGGCCGTCTTGAGCGCGGATTGACTTCGAGGGTCGTGGTCATGATTCTAGGGTTCGAGCGACTCGGAAAAGGAGCCCCCATGACCACGACCACGACGGCGGCCGACGGCGCAGTCCGCGTCTACTGGCACCCTGGTTGAACCAGCTGCCTGCGCACCAAGGAGTTCCTTGGCAAACACGGCATTACTTTCATCTCGCGCAACGTCGTCGAGGATCCCGCGGCATGGGAGGAAATGAAACCCTTCGGCGTCCGCATGCTGCCTCTGGTTACGCGGGGCGGCCGCTACGCCAACGGGCAGTCGCTGCGGGACGTCGCGGCGCTGGTGGACGTCGACATCAGCGACCAGAAGGTACTGCCGGTGGAAGAGCTGGTGCGCCGCATCAATCTCATCCTCGTGTCCGAGCAGCGCTACTTCGGCCAGATGCCCGAGGACAAAATGCAAGGCGAGGTGCCAGGGCGTCCGCGCACGTTTGCGAATCTGGCCTGGCACACGTTCAACGTGGTCGACGCCTATCTCGAGCATGAAATGGACGGCATTGCGCTCGTCAACGGCGCCTACAATCGCAACGCGCCCAGGGGCAAGGACTCGAAAGCCGACATCATCGCCTATGGCGCGGATGTCCATGAGCGCTTCAATGCGTGGTGGGACACGCAAGGCATCCACACCGACTTCGACGAACGTGCGGAGACCTACTACGCGGAGCAGTCCAAGCACGACTTCCTCGAGCGCACGACGTGGCACGCCGGCCAGCACGTGCGGCAGATGATGATGATCCTCGCGGACTTTGTCGGCGTGAAGCCGGACCGACCGCTCGGGCCCGAGACGTGGGTCGGCCTGCCCATGCCGGAAAAGGTCTGGGACGACGAGAAGCCGATCAAGTGAGCGGCTACTTCATCGGCTCGACCTCTCGGGACTTTGCCGCCCCTCACCCCGACCCTCTCCCCGCGCGAGTGAAGAGCGCGGGGAGAGGGAGAATTCAGCCGAACACTTCCGGGTTGATCGCGTTCTCCTTGCGGGGTTGGCCGTCGAACACCGAGAGCACGTTCTGGGCCGCCTGCTGCGACATGCGCTCCATAGCCTCCGCCGTGACCCCCGCGATGTGCGGCGAGCACACGAGGTTGGGCAGCGTGAACAGCGGGTTGTCGGCGTCGGGCGGCTCTTTGTCGAACACGTCGAGGGCGGCGGCCGGCAGCGTGCCGTCCTTCAATGCCCCGTAGAGATCTTTCTCGTTGATGATGCCGCCGCGCGCGGTCGAGACGAGATAGGCCGTGCGCTTCATCAGCTTCATCCGGCGCGCGTCGAACATGTTGAGCGTCTCGGGCGTCTTGGGGCAATGGATGGTGATGAAGTCGGCCTTCGGGATAGCGTCGTCGAGGCTTTTCACTCCCTCGCAGCCCGCAGCCTTGATCACCTCCGGCTTCACGTACGGGTCATAGACCATCACCTTGCATTCCATGGCCTGGCAGCGCTTGGCCTGCCGCGTGCCGATGCGCCCGAAGCCGACGATCAGCACCGTCTTCTCGAACATGTCGTTCGAGATGTTCTGCGGCGCCATGCGCTCCTTCCAGCGGTTCTCCTTGACGAGCGCGGAAAGCTCGGGGCCTTTGCGGGCGAGCATCAGCATGAAGTACATCGCGTGCTCGGCGACCGACGGCGAGTTGGCGGTGCCCGCGATCAATACGGGAACTTTAACCTTGGTCATCGCCGGAATGTCGATCGCGTCGTAGCCGACGCCGGTGCGCGCCACGACTTGGAGCGCGCCGCAAGCCGAGTGCTCGGCGGCGGTGAATTTCGTCGCACCCAGGATCACGCCGGCGACGGGGGCATGCTTCGCCAGCAGCGCCTGATAGTCGGCGGGCGTGATGAAGTTCGAGAACGCGATCGCCTCGACGTCCTCGCGCCGCTTCAGGATCTCGCGACCCGACTGGCCCATCGTATCGGTGTGCAGCACGCGCTTCTTGTTGGTGGTCATTCCATGTCCCTGTTCAGAGTAGGTGCCTGTCTTGGAGCCTCTGGCAAAACTGAGGCGTTGGGAATGATTTTTCGCGGGGGCGGTCGGAAAATCGCGACATTGGACGGGCATTCCGCAGCGGGCCGTGCCTCGGCCAAGTCCCATCGCCGCCGAGCAGGCGCGCAATCGACCTTGACGAGTCCCCGGGTGACCCTGCACGCAATCTCGCGGTATGGCTTTACAACTGGCTCTGCAGCCAGGCACGAACAGTTGCCATCGCACGTATCGCTCCAATGCCTCGGCCCCCCATGACCCGCACCCTCACCGTCACCCCGCTCCCAGGCCTCCCGCGCGTGAAACCCGGCGACGACCTCGTACCGCTCATCGTCGACGGCCTCGCCCGCTCGGGCCTCGTGCCGCGCGCCCAAGACATCGTCGTCATCGCCCAGAAGATCGTCTCGAAGTCCGAGGGGCGCATCCGTCCGCTGGCTTCGGTCAAGGTCACGCCGCGCGCCGAGGAACTGGCGCAGCTCACGGGCAAAGACCCGCGCCAGATGGCGCTGGTGCTCGAGGAATCCGACGGCGACGTACTGCGCGCGAAGAGGAACGTCATCGTCGTCGGCCACCGCCTCGGCCTCGTCATGGCCAACGCCGGGATCGACCGCTCCAATGTCGAGCAGGGCACGGACGGCGAGAGCGTGCTGCTGCTCCCCCTTGATCCCGATGCCAGCGCAGCGATGCTCAAGGCCCGGCTCGACGCACACTACGGCGTCGCGCTCGGCCTAATCATCACCGACAGCATCGGCCGCGCCTGGCGCCTCGGCACCACCGGCCACGCCATCGGGGCGGCGGGCGTGCCCTCGATCATCGACCAACGCGGTGAGCCCGACATGAACGACCGCGCGCTCGAAGTGACGGAAACCGCGTTCGCCGACTCCGTCGCGGCCGCCGCTGTGCTGATGATGGGCGAAGCGGCAGAAAGCACACCCGCGGCCCTCGTCCGCGGCCTCACCTGGACCGCGCCCGAGAAGCCGGCCCGCGCGCTCGTGCGGCCCAAGGCCGAGGATATGTTCCGGTGACCACGGCACCTGCGACCCAAGGAAGCTACGTCGCGCTATGCGGCGGCATCGGCGGCGCCAAGCTCGCGCTCGGGCTGATGCACGCGCTGCCGCCCGAAAACCTCACCATCGTCGTCAACACCGGGGACGACTTCGAGCACCTGGGTCTGCATGTTTCGCCCGACATCGACACCGTGCTCTATACGCTCGCCGGGCTTGCCAACACGGAGCTCGGCTGGGGCCTGGCCGGCGAAACCTGGAGCTTCATGGCCGCCGTCGAGAAGCTCGGCGGCCCGGCCTGGTTCCGTCTCGGCGACCGCGATCTCGCCTCCCATGTCACGCGCACCCAGATGCTGCGCCAAGGCGCGACGCTGTCCACGATCACCGACCACCTGCGCCGGCGCCTCGGCATTGCCCCGCGCATCGTGCCGATGAGCGACGCTCCCGTGCGCACCGTCGTCGACACCGAAAACGGCCGCCTGCCGTTCCAGACCTACTTCGTCGGCCGCCGCTGCGAGCCCGTGATCCGCTCCATCGCCTTCGATGGCGCAGCCTCGGCGACCCCAGCCCCGGACGCCGCCGCGGCGCTCGCCGCCTCGGACCTCGCCGGCATCATCGTGTGCCCGTCGAACCCGTGGCTCAGCATCGACCCCATGCTGGCCATCCCGGGCCTGCGTCAGGCGCTGATGCAACGCCGGGCGCCGCTCGTCGCCGTCTCCCCCCTGGTCGGCGGGGCGGCCGTCAAGGGGCCGACGGCCAAGATCATGCGCGAGCTGGGCCTCAGCCTCGACCAGCGGGCAATCATCGAGCACTACCGCGGCCTGCTCGATGGCGTTATGCTGGACATCGTCGATGGGCGCCAAGCGGCGGGCCTCGGGATCGCAACCGAGGTCACAAATACCGTCATGCGCTCACTCGACGATCGGATCGACCTGGCGCGCGCCGCACTTCGCTTCTGCGAACGGCTGCGGGCGGCACGGGTGTGAGACAAGACGGAGCGCGCAGTCCAGTGAGCGAAAAACGTGGCATATCGCCCAATAGTGGGCCCGGCCTCGTGGCCATCGTACCCGTCAAGGCGCTCGTCGCGGCCAAGCAGCGGCTTGCGGGTGTGCTCGACGTCGGCCGCCGGCGGCATCTCGTGCTGTCGATGCTGTCGGACGTGCTCGACACGCTTAGCCGCGTGCCGGAAATCGGTCGCATCCTCGTCGTCACACGCGACCCCGACGTCGCCGCCGAAGCCAGGCGCCGCGGCGCGACGATCGTGCGCGAGCCCGAAGGCGCCGACCTCAACCAGTCGATCGCGTTGGGGCTTGCTACCGCCGAAAAACTAGGCGCCCGCCAAGCGCTCGTGATTCCCGCCGACGTACCGGTCGCCACGGCTGCGGACATTGCGCGGGTCATTGCCGCCAGTCACACGCGCACGGGCCACACCGCGGCAATCGCACCGGCTCTCGACGGCGACGGCACCAACGCCCTGCTGCTGCCGCTACCCGCCCCGTTCGCGCCCGCCTACGGCCCGGGGAGTTTCGCCCGCCATGCCGACGCCGCCCGCGTCGCTGGCCTCGCTGTCGAGGTCGTGCGCAGCGATGGGCTTGCCCGCGACATCGACACGCCCCCCGACCTCGCCGCACTCGCCGGCATCCCGCGCTATGCCTTCCTCGACCCGGCCGCCGCCGGCACGCTCCCCGAAGCCGACGCCCACGCGCTCGCCACCTCAGAACTTGGCGACCTCATGGCGCGCGCCGAAGCGCTCACGGTCGCAGCCCATGGCACCGTCGTCACCTACTCCAAGAAGGTGTTCATTCCGCTCACCAAGCTGTGCCG
>JANOJW010000172.1:0-1666 GCA_031418955.1 Hyphomicrobiales bacterium
TTCAGTTCCCGGGCGCCAGCGCGTCGGCGAGACCCTTGAAATCGGACACGATCAGATCGGGCTGGTTGGGCGACTGACCGTACGGCCGGTTGCGGCGGTCGATGAACACCGACCGGAAGCCGTATGACTTGGCGCCGATGCAATCGAACGCGTGATTGGCCACGAAGATGCAGGACGACCGCTCGATGTCGGGCCAGCGCTCCGTGATCAGCCGCTCAGCCGTCGCGTACGTCTTCCAGTGCGGCTTGAAGTATCCAGCCTCCTGCACCGAGATGGTCAGGTCGAAGGGGAAGCCGATGTGGGGCTTTGCCGCCTCCAACATGTCGCGGTCGCCGTTGGACAGGATCACCAGCTTGTAGCGGGTCTTCAGGCGGGCGAGCGCGGCGAGCACGTCGGGGAAAGGTTTCAAACGTTCGATCTCCGAGACCAGCCACTGCACCTCGGCCTGGGTATGCGAAATGCCACAGCGGTCCATCACCTGGGAGACGGCGCGGTGCCCGATCTGGCGGTAGGGCGTGTGGCCGCGATCGAGGAGCGCGTCGATCATGCTGTCCTCGAAGTGGGTGCGCCGCCACCACGTCACGAAACTCGAGGGATTGCCGGTCCAGCCCTTTTTCTGCAGGAACGCGCCCACCGCCTCGGTCAGACCTTGCTGCATGTCGACGACCGTGCCGTACTGGTCGAACACCAGGGCGCGGCCCTCGCGCCGCAGGATGTCGAGTGTGGTCATCAGTGGACTCCGTTCCGATCCGATCTGCGCCGCGAGACTTAACGTTGGCTGCGTCATTGATCAGATCGATCGTTGATATGTCTTCATCGATGTCGTGGATTAAGGTGCCTGACTACCAGCTACTCGGAGACTTGACGCCCGCCGTGACCAATCTGCGCCACCTCGATCTGAACCTGTTGGTCGCGCTCGATGCCATGCAGAGCGAGCGTCACGTCACCCGCGCAGTTCCCTGATTGTGTGCGGCTTGCTTTTCGCGCTAGCCTCCAAACATGTCGATCCCGCGTGGCCTGTCGCGCCGTGACCTGGGCCGGGCCGCCGTGCTTGCCGGTGGCGCGCTGGCGACTGTTGCGGCCGACGGCATGGCACCTGCGCGCGCCGACACGCCGTGCGATCTGCAGCTCATTCTGGCCGTCGATACCTCGGGCAGCGTCAATCAGGTGCGATTCGAGCTGCAGAAGCAGGGCTATGTGGCGGCGTTCCGTAACCCACGCGTGGTCAAGGCGATCCGCAGCGGGATGACCCAGGCGATAGCGGGCAGCATGGTGCAATGGACGGGACAATATCTGCAGCAGACCGTGGTGCCGTGGACACTGCTGAAGGACGAGGCGACGACACACCGGTTCGCCGCCGCAATCGAGGCGGCCCCGCGCCAGCTCTTCAGCGGCGGCACGTCGATCAGCGGCGTCGTCGATCATGGCCGCAGCGAACTCTTCGCGCGCTCCCCGTTCAGCGGCGGCCGGCGCGTCATCGACATCTCGGGCGACGGCGCCAACAACCGGGGCCGGCCCGCGGGCGAGGCGCGCGACGATGCCGTGAAGGCCGGCATCACCATCAACGGCCTGCCGATCATGGGGCTCGAGCCGTTCCTTGACGAGCATTACAAGTCCCAGGTGATCGGCGGGGTCAACGCCTTCATGGTCGTCGCCAGCTCCTACG
>JANOJW010000173.1:0-11079 GCA_031418955.1 Hyphomicrobiales bacterium
CGCCTGCGCAACCGCCAGTTGGTGCTGTACCATCTCACCCGACGGGTGAGAGGCGGACGGCGGCTTGTCGTTGCTCATCCACTTGAAAAAGCGCACCTTCCGCGATCATGCAAGCACGAGAACTGCCGGATCTAGGTTCACTGGCCAGACCATTCACGTCAACGGCGGCATGGTCATGCCCTGCGTTCAGACCTCCTGGAGCCCTCGTTGCCAAAAAGCCACAGCAGCTATCTCGGTGGTTGGCTGGCCAACGGTTTTGAAGTGTGTTAGCCGGACCGCGGTTTTCAGGGCTTCGCGTTCAGTTTGCTGGGGAGAACCCGACATGGACAGGCCAGGAAGCCGTTGCAACACGACGGACTCGCGCTAGCAGGTCGTTGGGTTGAGGCGGTGCGGCGTCGCGGCCGGTTACCATGGCGTGTCATGACCGTTGCGAAACGGCTGACAGATCCGGGCGGAGCCGGTAGAGAGTTGACAGGTTGAACGCTGCGCTGAGCGGCGGCAACGACAGGAAAAGGCGAGGACTTTCAAATGAGCGACGTGGCAACGCGTGTGAAGAAGCTCGTGGTCGAGAAGCTCTCGGTCGAGCCCGAGAAGGTCACCGACACGGCGAGCTTCATCGATGACCTCGGCGCCGACAGCCTCGACACGGTCGAGCTGGTGATGGCATTCGAGGAGGAGTTCGGCTGCGAGATCCCGGACGCGGATGCCGAGGGCATCCAGACGGTCGGCGACGCGGTCCGATTCCTCGAGAAGCAGGCGAAGGCGGCCTGAACGGCGAGTTTCGACAGACGAGCCAGCGCGGGCGCCTCTCGGTGCTCGCGCTGGCTTGCGTCTGGGGGACTCGCTTGCGTCGGAAGTTATGGCGCTGCAAGCTGGTGGCGTGACGTCCGGTTCGACAGTATCGATTAAAGCAACTTCGTTTTAACAAGCACAGGTGAGCGCATGCGGCGCGTGGTCATCACGGGTCTGGGACTAGTCACCCCTCTGGGCTGCGGCGTCGACGCCACTTGGGGCGCGATACTCGCGGGCCGGAGCGGCGCCCGTCGCGTCGCCGAGTTCGACGTATCGGACCTGCCGTCCCAGATCGCCTGCTTCGTTCCTCGCGGCGACGGCGCCAACGGCACCTTCAACGCCGACCAGTGGATGGAGCCCAAGGAGCAGCGCAAGGTCGACGACTTCATCATCTATGCAGTCGCTGCTGCCGACCAGGCGATCAAGGATTCCGGCTACAAACCGAAAAACAAGGACGAGCAGGAGCGCGCCGGCGTGCTGATCGGCTCCGGCATCGGCGGGCTCAACGGCATCGCCGAGACCGCGATCGTGCTGAAGGAGAAGGGCCCGCGGCGCGTATCGCCGTTCTTCATCCCGGGCCGCCTGATCAACCTCGCCGCCGGCCACGTCTCGATCAAGCACGGCCTCAGGGGCCCCAATCATGCCGTCGTCACCGCCTGCTCGACCGGCGCGCACGCAATCGGCGATGCAGCCCGTCTGGTTGCGTTCGGCGATGCCGATGTGATGGTCGCGGGCGGCGCGGAGAGCCCGATCTGCCGCATCGCGCTCGCGGGCTTCGCCGCCTGCAAGGCGCTCTCCACGCATTTCAACGAAACGCCGGAGAAGGGCTCGCGGCCCTATGACCGGGACCGCGACGGCTTCGTCATGGGTGAGGGCGCGGGCATCGTCGTGCTCGAGGCGCTGGAGCATGCCGTGGCCCGCGGCGCGCGCATCTACGCCGAGTTGATCGGCTATGGCCTCTCGGGCGATGCCTTCCACATCACGGCCCCTGCAGCCGACGGCGACGGCGCCTTCCGCTGCATGCGCATGGCGCTGAAGCGGGCCGAGATCGACGTCAGCGAAATCGACTATGTCAACGCACATGGCACCTCGACGCCGATGGGTGACGAGATCGAACTCGGCGCGGTCGAGCGGTTGTTTGCCAATTCGGCGGGCAAGCTCTCCATGTCCTCGACCAAGTCGGCGATCGGGCATCTGCTGGGTGCGGCCGGCTCCGTCGAGGCGATCTTCTCGGTGCTCGCCATGCGCGACGGCATCTGCCCGCCGACGCTGAACCTCGACAACCCCTCGATCGAGACCGCGATCGACCTCGTGCCGCACAAGGCCAAGAAGAAGCAGATCGACACCGTGCTCTCGAACTCGTTCGGCTTTGGCGGCACCAACGCCTCGCTGATCATGCGGCGCTACGCGGCCTGAGGGCGGGGATCAGGGATCACGTGTCGGGGGGCGTTTCGCCGTTGTTCCCTGGCCGCCTGATTAACGTTGCCTCAGGCCACGCCTCGATAGAGCACGGCTGCAAGTGCTCCGATCACGCTGTCCCTGCCCGACCCGTGCGCACGCGATAGGCGATGCCCCCCGCTTACCCCCTGATCCCTCGAAAATGGGGGTGCCCCTCGCCCACCTGGACTCACAGAAGGCCTCCCGCACGCTCAGGGAAGCTCGTACAGCGCGTTCAGCATGCGCTCGGCTGGTGGGGTAGCCGAGGGGGCTCGAGTCGCGCTCCTGGGCCAAATCTGCGCGTTAACCAACATAACAGGACTTGTCGCTCATCGCAGATCGACGACACGGGCTCGTGGCAACGGGGCTGCTCCCGGCTGGCGCGACCAGTCCTCGACATTGCGCATCTCGCCGGTGTCCTTCAGCCGTGCCAGCGCGCGGAAATCGATGTCGCCGACGACGAGGGATGGCGTGTCGATTACCCCTTGCGCGATGACGCCCGTTTCCGACACGCCATGCTCGGCTGGCACGTAGATGCCGGCTGCCCCCGCGTTGCGGTCGACGGCTGGCGACCATAGCGCCTCGCCGATTGTGGGCGACTGCACGGTGGCGATGCCGTTCTCGAGCGCGCGGGCGCGTGCACCGGTGCGCACGCGGTTGAAGCCGGAGATGCGCTCCGTGCACGATGGCACGAGGATCAGCCGTGCGCCGGCTTGGGCTTGCGCGCGGGCGAGCAATGGAAACTCGCTATCGTAGCAGACGAGGATGCCCATGGTCCCGAGCTCGGTCTCGAACACGTTGAGCGTATCGCCGGCCGAGATACCCCAGCGATGCTCGAATGGGGTCATGATCAGTTTGTGTTGCACACCCATGGCGCCAGACGGCGTGAACAGGCGCGCTGCATTCACGTAGCGATCGCGCGCCGGTTGCGGGTGGGCAACCGAAGGCGCAACGGGGAGCCGTGCAGGTCCGCTCGCCGCGAGAATGTGGATGCGATGCATGCGCGCGAGGGCGGCGTGGTGGCCGTCGATGCGCGCCAGCCCGTCGGCAACGGCTGCGAGCGAGGCGCCAAGATCGCCCGCGACCTCGTCGCCGTGCGTACCGGCGATCTCCATGGCGCCGTACTCGGGGAACACGACGATGTCGGCGCGCTCTTGTGCGGCATCGGCGACCCAGCGCGCGATCTTGTCCTCGAGCGCGGCGAAGCTCGCCAGCCGCTCGATCGGATACTGAGCGGCGGCAACGCGCAAGCTGTCGGATGCGGTCGCTGGCACGTCAGAGCGCCTTCATCCAGAACTGCATGGGCTTGCCCGTCTTCTTCGTGTCGCCGATGTCGAGCCAGTCGAACGAGCCGACGAGGCCGTCGACCTTGGCATAGCCGCGCTTGCGCCAGAACCCATCGAGCGGCACGTAGTCCTTCGGCCGCAGCGGGTGATCGTGCGGACGCACGACGCCGCAGAACGTCGCGTGCGTGAAGCCGTCGAGCCGGCGCGCGTGCGCCTCGCGATGCTCGAAAAAGGCGTGCCCGATGCCGCGCCCGCGATAGTCTTGCGAGAGCACGGACTCGCCGCAGTAGAACAGGTTCGCGATGTCGTGCCCGCGTTGCTGGAACGGGCGGGCGAATTCGTCGGCGTGGCCCGACATCGGCGATCCCGTGGCCGCGCCCACGATACGCTTGCCGTCGCGCGCGGCGACGATCACGGCGCCCGCACTTGACGCGAACTTCTCCATGTAGCTGCGCTCATAGTCGAGCGTGCCGTCATAGAGGTAGGGCCAGTCGCGGAACACGGTGATGCGCAGGCGCGCGAGATCGGGCAGCGCCGCCACCAGCGCCTCGCCGGTCAACGGTTCCACGACGAGGCTCATGCCGGCTCACCGGCGACCTGCAGCAGCCAGTCGGTGAGGTTGTAGTAGGTGGTGACGCGCGTGATACGCTCCGCTTCGACCGCGAAGAACGTGCCGGCGGGCAGAGCGTAAGTCTGACCCTTGGCGGGGGGAAGGCCCTCGTCGGTGTTCTTGTAGACGCCGTGCACCATGAACTCGGCCGAGCCGCGGCTGCCGTCGCCGTTCACCATGACGGCGATCCGCTCGAGGCGCTCCTGATAGAGGTGAGACATGCGGGCGTTGAAGGCGCGGAACTTGTCCAACCCTGAGCGCCGCTCGCCCTGGTTGACGTCATGGATCACGTCGATCGAGAGGCAGGCCAGCATGCCGTCGCTGTCGCCGCGGTTGAACGCGTCGTAGTAGCGGCGGATCAGCGCCTCGGTGGCCTCGCGTGACATGCTTGTTGGTCCTTGTCGTTTGCGCGGCCTGTTTATGGGGCGGCCAGCCCGCCAGGGCAAGCACCCCGCCTGCAGCACCCCGCCTGCCGTCCGGACTGGCATGCGCATTGCGATCGTGAGGCCATGGGAGCGGTCCACACGGGCCTGATTGCTTCGGCAGGACAGTCATGCGTGCCAGGCTGAAACACTGGTTTCAAAATCTGATGGTGAGCGCCATCGCGCTCATCGTCTGCTTCCTCGTGCTCGAACTCGTCGTGTTCCGGTTCATCCTGGTTCCCGACGATGTGCTGCCCAACGTCTCGATCAACAACGTGGTGCGCTACATGCCGCGCACCCAGGCGACCTTCCGCCATCCCGACGGCCGTGAGACGCGCGTGCGCATCAACGAGGACGGCTGGAACTCGCTGAAGCCGGCCTATGAGGTGGCTAAGCCGAAGGGCCGGGTGCGCATTGCGGTGATCGGCGACAGTTATGTGCATGGCGCGTTCATCAACACCGAGGATGGATTCCCCGAAGTCATCGAGCAGGACCTCAAGGCCTATGGGCTCGACGTGGAGGTGCTGCGGTTCGGCATCGACGGCGCGCCGTTGTCGCAGTATCTCCACATGCTGCGCCGGGAAGTGCGCCAGTTCCGCCCCGACATCGTGGTCGTTCAGCTCATCCACAACGACTTCGACGAGAGCTATCGGCTCGTGCAGACGCGCACCGGCTCGAGCTTCATGAAGCTCACGCGCGACATCCGCGGCCGCACGGTGGAGGTCCCGCCGGTCGACTTTCAGCCGGGCTCAGCCGACATCCTGCGCAACTCCGCGACCTTCCGCTACCTCTACTACGAGACCAACGCCTACCTGCACCTGAAGACCCTGATCGGCCGCTACTGGTGGGGCAGCGACGACGAATGGCGGCCCGAGCACATCCAGTCGGCGGTCGACATCCGGCGGATCGCGGATCATGCCTCGAACCGACACTTCGCGCATTACGCGATGAAGGAGATGCAGGCGATCGCCAGGCTGGACGGTTTCAAGCTGGCGTTCGTGATGGATGGCGTGCGCGAGGCGATCTACGAGGGCAAGCCCGTCGAGGCCTACGAGGTCGGCAAGCTCAACCGGATCGCCGCCGAGATCACGGCCGAGCTGGAGCTGCCGTTCCTCGATCTGCAGGGCGCGTTTGCGCGCGAGTATGCGGCGCGGCGCGCGCGGCTCGAGTACGACTACGACTGGCACTGGAACGATCGCGCCAACGTGGTCGTCGGCGAGGCGATTGCGAACTTCCTGCGCCGCGAGCTGCGGCTGTTCGCCCGCTCGGCGACGTCGGCGCCCGCACCCCTCGAGTAGGGCAACTCGGATCAACAACAATCACGATGTCCGTTTTCCCGGCCGAAGCGCGCCTCGATCGGCTGCGGGTGGCTAGCTGAAGCGCCAGCGGCAACCGCGCGTCTCGAGCCGGACCCTCGAGTATGATTGACTTCTGAACCGACCAGCGTCTCTACAAGCCTCAGGCGCGCGACATCGCTACGTCAGGCGAGGAGATCAGCAGTTGGCCGAGCTCGAAGACTTCCCAGAGATACCGGCAGGCAAGATCGCCCTCGTCGTCACCTCGCTCGAGATGCGCGAATGCCCCGCCATTACCGACAGTCCAACCGCCGCCGCATTCGCCATCCGCCCGATCCCTCGGCCCGACCTCGCCTGGTACCGCGATCTCTTCCGCTGCGTCGGGGCCGACTGGCTGTGGTTCAGCCGGCTCGCCATGGCCGACGACGACCTCGCCGGGATCATCCATGACCCCGGCGTTGCGGTTTTTGCACTGGCCTTCGACGGCGCCGACGAAGGTCTGCTGGAGCTCGACTTCCGCACGGCTGGTCAATGCGAGATCGGGTTCTTCGGGGTGACGCCGAAGCTGATCGGGCGCGGCGCGGGGCGTGCGCTGATGGCACACGCGCTGCGAACCGCCTGGGCGCGGCCGATCCATCGCCTGTGGGTGCACACCTGCACGGCCGATCATCCCGGTGCCGTGCCGTTCTACGTGCGCTCGGGCTTCACGCCCTACCGGCGGCAGATCGAGGTCGCGGACGATCCGCGCCTCAGCGGCGTGCTGCCCGAGACCGTCGCGCCGCACGTGCCGATCATTCGCGCCTCAGTCTGCACGCGGCCCGTGTGACAGGGCCTGTGGCTCAGCGGTCACCAGGCGTTGCCGCAAATCCGGCCAGCGGCTTCCGCAATGTTGCCAGACCGTGCAATCATATTCGTTCGTGTGTGTGGACAGCGACGGCGCCGATAAGCGCCGCGCAGTGGAGGGTGTTGCATGGCCGAGGACAACAAGGATCCTGGTCTGTTCTCGTTGCCAGCCATGGTGGGCTGGTTCGAGCCTGGCCTGCTCGCCAATGCCGCCATTCGCGCGGCCATCTCGCCGGTGTTCGGCACCTATGCCGACGCCCGCTCGTCGCAGGCCAGCGTCGACGGCTTCACGCCAGATGATCTGAAGCGTGTGTCCGAGCGCTATCAGTACGTGACGGCCGACGTCGCCTCCCAGGATGGAGCGGTGTGGATCGACTACCTCGCCGATACCGGCGACGGTTTCGACTCGACCTATGCGATGGCGTCGCTGGTCGCCGCCGACAATCTCACCGTCGCCCGGCGCGGCAGTCGGCAACCCCACACTTTGCCGGCTGGGCGCGTGTTCATCCTCGGCGGCGATCAGGTCTATCCCTACCCGAGCCGTGAGGAATACGACCGGCGCTTCGTGTTCCCGTTCAACATGGCGTTCTCTGATCCAGCGCAGCCGCGGCTCACCTTCGTCATTCCGGGCAACCACGACTGGTACGACGGGCTCAACTCGTTCGACTTCCTGTTCTGTCAGGCCCGCTTCGGCATCGGTAGCAGCGGCGGCATCGGCAATTTGCACTTCACGCAGCACCGCAGCTACTTTGCCGTCCGTCTTCCCAACAACTGGTGGATTTGGGGCGCCGACATCCAGTTCTCGCAATATCTCGACGTCGGGCAGGTCCGCTACTTTCAGACCGTCGCCGACAGCATGAAGCAGCGCGCCCCCGGAGAGGCCGAGCACAAGATCATCCTATGTATCGCCGAGCCCGGCTGGCAGTACGAGAAAGAAGCTGCCGCCGCCGCCCTGTCCAACCTCGCCATCATCACCGGCATTGCCGAACAGGGCGGGGCCAAGGTCGTCACCGTGCTCTCGGGCGATACGCACCACTATTGCCGCTACTATTGCAAGGAGCTCGACCTCAATCTGATCACGGCGGGCGGCGGCGGCGCATTCCTGCATCCAACGCACCAGCTCTACAACGACATCCGCGTGCACTGGCTCGATCAGGACTACGATTTCACGCTCAATTGCCGCTCGACCACCGAGGGTGCGCCGGGGGCTGGCACAGCCGTTTTTCCATCCAAGGCCACGAGCCACTGGATGACCTGGTGGAACGCGTTGTTCCCGGTGTTCAACTACTGGTTTGCGGCGCTGCTCGGTGTGTTCTACTGGCTGATGACCTGGATGCTGGCGCAGACGCAGGTGACGCGCAACCAGTGCGAGATCCGCCGGGAGGGCTCGCCTGATTTCGATCGCATTCAGCGTCCCTTGTTCGAGGACGTGATCTACTGGAGCGCCAAGACATGCGGGCTGAAGTCGCCCAGCTTCGCCGGCCAGATCCAGGAGGTCATCGCCATGGTGATCCAGGCCGCGACCACGAATTTCCTGCTCGGCATCTGTACGCTCGGCCTGCTCTACGCCTGCATCACCTACGCCGATGCTCGCAGGCGCTGGAAGAAGGTGCTGATGGGTACCGCGCACTGGCTGCTGCACATCATCGCCATGGTGGGGCTCTACATCGTCGTCACGCATTGGGGCACGCCGATCGGCAAGGCGCTGGCGGAATGGGCACAACCCTACATCGGCGCCGTGTCCGCGCTCCTGCAGACCGCGACCTACATGGCGCTGATGATCTTCGGCGGCGGCATCGTCGCTGGTCAGGTCTGGGGCTTCTACCTGTTCGTCTCCTGCGCCTTCTTCCGGCGGCACTGGAACGAGGCGTTCTCGGCGCTGCGCCTTGCCGACTACAAGAACTTCCTCCGATTGAAGATCGAGGGTGAGGTGCTGACCATCTATCCAATCGGTCTGCGGCGCTGCCCGACACGCATCGAATGGCGCCGCGAGGGGGATCGCGCGGATGGCCGCTACGTGCCGCGTATGGCGCTGGCGCCCGAGCTCATCGATGGCCCCATCGTGATCGACGCGCGGACGGTGCGCATGCGGCGCGAGCAGGGCTACACACCGATGAGCAAGTTGACGTAGGTTGGGTTGAGCGTCCTGCACTCGCGAAGCCCGACGCCCCGATCGCAACTGCCGTGTTGGGCTTCGCAAGGACACACCCCAACCTACGTGCTGCCAAGGAGATATCGCATGGGCCTGACGTTCTCGGTGATCACCGACGAGGTCTCGGGCGATCTCGCAGCCGGCATCGCGTTCGCGCGCGAGCAGGGTCTGCGCCAAGTCGACATCCGCTCGATCGGCGGCCGCAACTTCATGTCGCTCGAGGCGGCCGAGCAGAAGGCCGTGGCGGGCCAGTTGCGCGATGCGGGCTTGAGCATCGGCTGCCTGGCGACGCCGCTGCTCAAGTGGTCGGCGCCCGGCCGCAGTGCCGGCAGCGCCGGCGACCAGTTCGGTTTCGACGCCCGCGGCCGCTCGACCCAAGACATCTACGAGGCCGCATTCGAGGCGGCGGCCATCCTCGGCACGGCGGATCTGCGCATCTTCTCGTACCTGATCTATCCGCAGTTCCAGCTTGCCGATCTCGAGGAGCCCTACGGCGCGCTGCTGCGTTTAGCCGAGCGCCACGGGTGCACACTGCACGTCGAGAACGAGCCCGTCTGCAACATCCTCTCGGTCGGCGATCTCGACCAGCTGATGCAGGCCTGGAAGCACCCGCGTCTCAAGGCCCTGCTCGACATCGGCAATGCGCGCCACGCCGGCAGCCCGACCAGCGCCGAGGAGATCGCGCGCGTGATGCCGTTCGTCGACATGGCGCACTTCAAGGACTATTCGGCGACGCAAAAGGGCTACGTCGCGATGGGCGAGGGCGACATCCCCTACGCCGCGCTGATGGCGCCGGTACTGAGCGAGAGCCGCCGCCGCGACATCGTGCTGACCATCGAGACGCATGTGCCCGACGATCAGCCAGGCGCCACGCGGCGCTCGCTCGCCGGGCTCAGGCGGCTCGCCGGCGCGATGTGAACTCGCCTGCGACGATCGCTAGTCCTGGGAGATGGGCCGCGTGCGATGCTCAGGCGGCCCGCTGTGCGGCCACCCGCTGCACGATCCGGTCGGGCGCGGCGAGCTGCAGGTGCTCGTAGGCGACCACTGTCAACGCCGGCCGCACGGCGTCGATCAGTTCTTCGGGGCGCAGCAGAAAATCGGGGTTGCGCGGCCGGCCGAAGCGCTCGTTGCCGATAGCGAACGTCTCGTAGATCAGCACGCCGCCAGTTGCCACCGCCGCAACGATCGCGGGTAGCAGCGGTCGCCACAGGTAGTTGGTTACAGTCACGCAGTCGAAGCGGCGGTCGCCCAGTGGCCAGGGGCCTCCGGCCTCCAGATCAGCCTCGATCAACTCGATCGCGCCCGTCCGCAGCCTGTCCGGCAGCCGCGAGAGATCCCGGTCGATGCCGGTCATGCGGTAGCCACGAGCCTCGCCAAGCGCCAGATGTCGCCCCGCCCCGCAAGCGACGTCAAGCACCGTTCCGCCCGCCGGTACGAGTCCGATGAACCGCTCGACCCACGGTGAGGTTGAGGGCGCTCGGTCGAATGTGTCGGGGTCTTCCATCGGATTAACAAGTGCTGTCGAGGAGTATCGAGGAGCTGCCTCGCACCACTTCCGTACCGAGCGACGGCATGCTGAGTGGTGACAGTCCGGACATCGTTGATCGCTGTCGACGCTCCACCTCGGCAGGCTGGCGGACAGCAGGTGGCCAGCAAAACTCCAAATGCTCCGCTGCTGATCGTCCAATTTGCATTGAAATCGTCGATTTGATTGGTACCGCCTCCCTGGCTTGAACAGGGGACCTCTAGATCCACAATCTAGCGCTCTAACCAGCTGAGCTAAGGCGGCCCACGCATGCGGGTCAGTCGCCCGCGGATGCATGTGGGCGTTTTCTAGCGCAGCGGGCCGCCCCGCGCAACTCGATCTGCGGGTCTTGGTTCCCAGCGTGCGTGCGCCTCAGGCCGAGGCCGCGATGCGGCGGCGGACTTCGGGCAACACCTTCCGGCCCATCAGCTCGATGCCAGCGAGGATGTCGTCCTGGCGCATGCCGGGCCAGCTCATGCGCATGGTGAGGTGCGTGATGCCGGCTGCGTGCTGGTCCATCAGCGCCTTGACGACCTGCTCGGGCGAGCCGACGCCGAACCGGTCCTCGGCAAGCTTCTTCAGCTGCACCTCGGGCGCGTCCTGCTTCTCGAACTTGAGGCCGGGGAGGCCCCAGGCGGCGTAGGCTGCGTACTTGGTCAGCAGGAACGGCGCGGCGCGGCGCAAGGCCGTCGCCTCATCGGGCGCGCAGGCGACGCT
>JANOJW010000174.1:0-2463 GCA_031418955.1 Hyphomicrobiales bacterium
GCCAGCCCTTCGCGCCCTGGAACACCAGCGCCGAGTAGACGTCGTTGGGGCAATCATCGATCCATTTCTGCAAGCGTGCGCCGCCGGGCTCCCGGAATGCGGCCTCCAGCAGCCGGCCGTACTTGATCAGAATGACCTTCCAGCCGAGGTTCTCGAACAGGCCGGCGACCTTCATGAACAGCTTGTCGGAGACCACGCTGTCGAGGCTCTGGCGGTTGTAGTCGACGATCCACCAGCAGTTGGTGAGGCCGTGCTTCCAGTACTCGAGCAGCGCCTCGTGGATGTTGCCTTCGTCAATCTCGGCGTCGCCCATCAGCGCGACGAGGCGGCCCTTCGGCCAGTTCGGGCTCCAGCCCTTGGCGTGCACGTAGTCCTGGATCATGCTCGAGAAGCCGGTGGTGGCGACGCCCAAGCCCACCGAGCCCGTCGAGAAATCGACGTCAGCCTTGTCCTTGGTGCGCGAGGGGTAGGACTGCACGCCGCCGAAGCCGCGGAAATTCCGCATCTTCTCGACCACCTGGTTGTCGAGCAGATATTGGATGGCGTGGAACACCGGGCTCGCGTGCGGTTTCACAGCGATCCGGTCCTCGGGCCGCAGCACGTGGAAGTAGAGCGCCGTCATCAGGGTGAGCAGCGAGGCGGACGAGGCCTGGTGGCCGCCGACCTTCAGGCCGTCGCCGCGGTTCACCTCGTGGTTGGCGTGATGGATCATGTAGGTCGAGAGCCACAGCACCTTGCGCTCGAGCTCGGAGAGCATGGCGAGCAGCTCGGGCGTGTGGGCGGGCTGCGGAGCACTCGCGGTTCCACGCGCCGGTTGCTGGTGGGCAACTGAAGGCGCCGGCAAAGAGTCCATCATCGCGTTCCTCCGGGATTGGTCTGGATGTCGACCTCGTATCCAGCCGTGCGGAGCCGGGCGACGGTCTCGTTGAGATGCGCGCGATCGCGGGTCTCGATCACCACCTCGAGCAGAGTGCCCTTGGCGGGGAGATCCGAGAACGTGCGCTGGTGGGAGACTTCGACGATGTTGGCGCCGGCCTCGCCGAGCAGGGCAGCGACGCGCGCGAGCTGGCCCGGCTGGTCGACGAGATCGATCGTCAGCTGCGAGAGCCGCCCTTCGCGCGCCAGCTCGCGCGTGAGCACGGACGCAAGCAGCCGCGCGTCGATGTTGCCGCCGCACAGCACGAGCCCGACGCGGCGGCCGGTAAATATGTGACGGTGCGCGATCACGGCGGCCAGCCCCGCCGCGCCCGCACCTTCGACCACCGTCTTCTCGATCGAGATCAGCATCCCGATCGCATGCTCGATCTGCTCCTCGGTGACGAGCACGATATCGTCGACGAGACGGCGCACGATCTGCGTGGTGATCAGGCCGGGTTTCTTTACGGCGATGCCTTCGGCGAGCGTGTCGCCGCGCATGGCCAAGTGGGTGCCCTTCACCGCATTGTGCATGGAGGGGTAGAGCGCCGCTTGCACGCCGACGATGCGGATCGACGGCTTGATGTGCTTGGCCGCCACCGCCATGCCGGAAATCAGCCCGCCGCCGCCGATCGGCACGACCAGCATGTCGAGTTCGGGCACCGCGGCCAGCATCTCGAGCGCGACGGTACCCTGCCCCGCGATGATCAGCGGATCGTCGTAGGGGTGGACGAATACGTGGCCTTGGCGCCGGCCTTCCTCGACGGCGAATGCGGCGGCTTCCTCGAGCGTCGGACCTTCGACCAGCACCAGCGCGCCATGCCGGCGCGTGTTCTCGATCTTCACCATCGGCGTGCCGACCGGCATCACGATGGTCGCTTGGATGCCGAGCCGGCGGGCGTGATAGGCGACGCCCTGGGCGTGGTTGCCGGCGGACATGGCGATGACGCCGCGGCGGCGCTCGTCTGGCGTCAGCGCCGCGAGCCGGTTCAGCGCGCCCCGCTCCTTGAAGGCGGCCGTGAACTGCAGGTTCTCGAACTTGAGCCAGATCCGCGCGCCGAGCATCTCGGACAGCGTCCGGCTCTCGTCGCAGTCGGTGACAGCGACGGCGCCGCGGATCGTCTCCGCAGCCTTCTTCACGTCGGCAAACGTGACGGGCAATGGCGTCCTTTCCGTCATGCAGTCCTCCGTGGATCGCGCAGGTTCGGCGCAGCCGCACTTTTGAGCAGACTACCCGAACCCGGATAGCGATTTCTGCTAAAATTCGCCAATGATCCCGGCGAGATCGGTAAAATCATCAAGCCAAGAGGCGCATCGCGTGACGAAATCGCCAATCCCAACTCTCGACGCCATCGACCGGCGGCTGCTCGCGGCGCTGCAGGAGAACGGCCGGCTGACCGCCACCGAGCTTGCCGAAAAGGTGGGCCTGACCACCAGCCCCTGCCTGCGCCGCCTCCGCCTCCTCGAGGAGGCGGGTGTAATCCGGGGATACACGGCGCTCGTCGACCAGAAGAAGGTGGGCCTGCCCGTCTCGGTGTTCGTCTCGAT
>JANOJW010000175.1:0-2631 GCA_031418955.1 Hyphomicrobiales bacterium
GTGATAGATGCGATCGACTTCCGCGCCGAAGGTCACGATGCCTGCTTCGACACAGCGCGCGTTGTCGGCCAGCTTGTCGATGTAGGTGCGCCCGACAAGGCCCTCGACCACGACGTCGCTGATATCTCCGATCCGGAAATAGGTGTGCAGCGCCTGCGTCATCTCGAAGGGCGTCGCTCCCAGATTGCGCGTCTCGAGCCGCAGTGACAGGCTCGCGCCGAGCGTGACGGTGAATTCGATTTCTGCCGCATGCGGCCACAGCGCGCGATCGTCGGGACCCGTCGCGTACACGAGCTTCAGCACCGCGGCGTCCAGCCGCGATTGCGTCGCCGTCACTCGCCACGTGCGCGTGCGTACGAAGCCATGCGCGGGCTTCGTCTCGTCGCTGGGATGGGGACCAAACCACGGCCAGCATATCGGAATGCCGCCGCGCACGGCCCGCCCCGTGCCCAGTCGCGCGACCGGCGACAGCCAAAGCATCTCACGGGGGCCATGCCGCCACGAGAGCACCTGGGCCCCCTGCAGGGCGACGACGGCGCTGTTGTTGCCGGTCGTGAGGCGCGCGACGATGCCGCCGAGTGGGCTCGCCTCGAGCGCGACCGCGCCATCACGGGCAAAGGCTGACTGCAGCGCATCGAGACTCTGCACGGGGAAGTCTCCGAACCGGATCAATGCGCATGAAGGCATGGCGGCCACGACGGCCTCAGCCGCCGATGAGCGGCTTCAACGTCGACACGAACAGCCGCGTCTGGGTGGCCTCGTCCTTGATCGCAAGCTGGGCGGCGAACCAGTCGTTGACCATCTGGCACACCTTCTGCGGCGGGGCCTGGGAGAGCGCGCGCGCATCGTCGAACAATGCCAGGTCAGCCGGGCTCCAGCCGCGGACCGCAAGCTGGGTTGAGAGCGTGTCGTAGTCCTTGCGCACGGCCTGCTCGTGTTTCGCCTTGGTCGTGCGGCCGTCGGCGATCGCCTCGAAGATGGTCAGCATCTGCGTCTGCATGCTGGCCGTGTGCTCGGGCGTGCGCATCAGCTCGATCATCTTGGGGTCGGTCTCGCCGCCCGAGATGAAGCGGTAGCAGGCCTCGGTGCTGACCTTGGTCAGCCGCGTCAGGTTGTCGACGAAGGCCTGCGCCACGTTGCGCAAATGCACAGGTCTCGCGGCGAAGGCGTCTGCCGTGTGCTTGCGCCGCAGCTCCACCATCATGCGCGTGAGATGCACCGCGATCGCCTGATCGTCCAGCTTGTCGGTCCGCAGCTTGACGGTTTCCACGAGGCGCTCCTTGTACCAGTCCGGGAACTCCTTCTTCATCAACTTCCAGAGCGCGGCCTTCTGGAAGTTCGCGTCGATCTCGTCCGCTGTGCCGGCAAAGCTCTTGAGCGGTGATTCCTTCAGGCTCTCTTGCGGCGCCTTGACCACGGGCAGCGTCTGGCCCGAGCCGACGAACGGCAGCGAGGAGAGCGACAGCAAACCGGTCCGATGCATCACCAGACCACCGGTGCCCAGCAGCAGCAGCACGATGATCGCCGCGATCAATTTCCACGGGCCGCGCCGCCGCGGCTCGTCCACCGCCTCCTCGTCGAGGGGAAGCGGCAGGTCGCGCGCAACGCCGAGCGGTTGTGGCCGGGGACCGGGCACGGGATAGGTCGGTCCCGCGATTGGTCTTGGCGCGGATCCCGCGATTGGTCTTGGCGCGGGTCCCGCCAATGGTCCTGGCGCGGGTCCCGCCAATGGTCCTGCCTGCTGCGGCGCCATCGGCTGCGGTTGATAGGGCACGTCGCCGTATCCCGACGCACGGCGGGTCTGTGCATCGGGCGGAGCCGGGTGCGGCACGCGGCGATGGCGGAGCGGATCAGTGACGGTCGGGGATGGCGCTTCAGCCATGCGCCCGGGGGGCGCTGATGGGCTCGGTGCCGGGCCCTGGGACATCGACGGCTGCGGCGGCGTGGGCGGCGCAGCGATAGGGGTAAGTGCGGCCACCGGGGCCGGCTTCTGCGGCACGGGGGCGCGCTCGGGAACAGCGGTCTTGGATGACGCAGCCGTTGCAGCGGCTGGCGGTGGTGCAGGGGGCGTCGGCGCTGGACGGGGCGACGGCGGCGGGAACACGGTTCCAGCCATCTCCCAGTTGGTGAAGCCCATGCGCCAGACGAGATCGGTCGGCTTCAGATGGCCGAACTCGATGAACTTGCGCAATTCGACTTCGGAGATCGGGCCGTGTCGCTGGCCGTCCCGGGCCAGGAACCACTCGATCGGCTGCTCGTTCTGCGACATGCGTGTCCGCTTCGACTGCCTGATGCCGCCGGGTCTTGCTGTGGCGGCGTCCAGCGCGCTCTTTAGCACGAAATCTCGGCGTGCAATCCCCAGGGGGGTTCCGCACACACTTTCGCTTATCCAGTTAGCCTCGGACCGAGGCGATCAGATGGCGGCAGGGGGGCGTTTTTGCGTGGGCGAGGGGGACGGTTAGGTGCCTGGCTTCAGCCTGGCACCGTGGCACTGAGTTCGCTGCGGTGCCAGGCTGAAGCCAGGCACCAGCGCTGCATGCGCAACAAAGTTAACTCGCAAAAACGCCCCTACAGCGCGATTCTCGACCCCTCGGCTACCCCACTAGCCAAGCTCATGATGAACGCGCGGCA
>JANOJW010000176.1:0-2405 GCA_031418955.1 Hyphomicrobiales bacterium
GAAATCGAAGTAGATCTGGAACCCGAACGCAAAAGCCATCGTCCAGACGTCGATGCCGCCAAGCTGCTGCGGCTTCATGGCGAAGGCCTCGTCGACGGCAGGCGCCAATTGATCGGCGAGCCCGACCTTCAGGAACAGCCCGAACAAGATCAAGCGGCATGCCTGCGCAGCAGCATCGGACGTCAGGCGCGTCGTCGCTGCGAGCTGCGGGATCAACTCGTGCGCGCGCAGGATCGGCCCCGCAATCATGTGGGGCCAGAACATCACATAGGTCAGGTAGAGTTCGAAGTCGCGAACCGGCTCGAATTCGCGCCGATAAACGTCCAGCGTGTAGCTGATCGAGAGAAACGTATAGAAGCTGATCCCGAGCGGCAGGATGATGGTGCCAACGGCATTGCGCCACGTCGCAGGCGATGCACCCGTCAAGCCCGCAAGATTGTCGAGAATGAAGTACGTATACTTGAAGTAGATCAGCAGGCCGATGTTGATTGCCAGACTAGCGAGCAGATACAGCCGCCGACGGCGTTCATCAGACTCGTCGTGGATCTTCAAAGAGAAGTAGTAGTCGACGAAGGCCGACGCGCCGATCAGGAATACGAACTCGATGCGCCAGAACGCATAGAAGAGGAGGCTCGCGATCAACAGCAGCGTGAGCCGGTGGCGTGGCGGCAGCATCCAGAAGGCGGCCACGCTCAAAGCCAGAAACAGGATGTAGCTGACGGTATTGAATAGCATCGCGAACTACTTCTTGCTATTGGCGGCCGGTGTGGCTGTGAGTAGCGACTCCACCTCGGGTACCAATCGTTCGGCCAGGATCCTGGGCCCGGCTCCGCGGAAGTGCATGTAATCCACTTCCGCCCGTGTGCCGGACGTATAGGTGCCCCACAACTCGGCAGGCACCACACGATCGAGGTCGAGGTGCCGGATTTTGTATCGCTCGGCCATAGCGGAGATCTCGGCTTTCCAGGCGGCGTACTCGCTGGGGTCGTAGGGCATGGCGATGTCATGGCGAATGGGCGCGATGTAGGTGATGGCCGGAATGCCTGCCTTCCCGAAATCCGCAAGGATACCGTCCAGGGCCTGCAAGTTGCGAAGATAACGCGGCCGAATAGCCTTCCGCACAGTGCCCGGCTTGATGCCAAGCATGGCATTCCTCACATGCCACAGATCGGTGTGAAGTCGATTGCGCATGTCCGTGCGGTCGGCCCAGAGCGGTATGACCTGACCCAATCGATCGACCAGAAAGTCCTCGAGCCTCTGTTGAACGAAGCCGTGCAACCCGGCGCTCTCGGTCCCCCCTGACGTCGCTTTCTTTGTGTCGTCCCACTGCTGGAGCACGGATCGGCCGGCATCGGTCGCCTCGAGCGTGCTGCGCAATGCGGGCGTCAACACCGGCTCGAACTCGCTGCGCAAGCCATCCTCGCGCCAATTCTGAAACACGAGTTTCACGATGACCAGGGATACTGGAACCTTCTCGTGGAACGAGCTGGCAAGCACGAATTGCTCTTGCAGATTGGCGCTCGCCAGGGAAACTCCAATAATGTCGGAGCAACCTTTGCACGTGCCGAGTTCGGCGAGCCAATACGGGCCCAGATGCTCACCGGCACTATACTGGTTGATTGCGTGCAGCTGTGAATTGCCGAGCCACAAAACGTAAGGCAAGCGCTTGATCGCGCCGGATTGCACGGCCTCGGTGAAGGTGCGAATTTCGGCAATGGTCGACGCGTTGACGCGCTGGCCACCGCGCGAGTCCTTGACCGTAATCGTATCCACGCCGAGTGCGAACTGCTCGGCGTCGATCTTGCCGAGACTGTAGACGTACAGTCCAACGAACGCGATCAGTAACGCCGCCGCGAGCCTCGACACCGGATGGTCGCGCAAGTTCACACGCGTATCGCGCGATGGTGTCACACTGACCTCAAGCCTTGACGCACGAGCTGCCCACGACGGCGTCACCTATAGGAGATGGGCCAAGGCTAGACAAGCCATCCCCGTGCAGACATCCCCGTGCAGCCATATGGTTTGCCCCTCCAATTGACCTCGATTGGAGCCAAGGCTGGCCGCCCGCTTGCATGGCCGCTAAGGTCGACCGGGCGCGGACGAGGCATGCGCCATCAGCCCAACCCCGGAAGCACCGACGTGTCGCGTACCACCAGCAACCTTCTCGTGCCGCGATCCTGGCCCGCCAGTGGGTGGACACAGCTCGCTACCGTCGCCTTCGTGGTGCTGGCCATCCTGGTGCCCGGCAAGGTGTTCTACTACTTCTTCACCGAGGAGGTGGTCGGCGCGGCGGCTGGCCCCGAGCGGCAGGCCAGCACCCAGACGGCCGGCAACAATCCGATCTACCTGCTGATGTGGATGGGCCTCTATCTCTGGGCGCTGGTGCGGATCGGCCTGCAGGCGCG
>JANOJW010000177.1:0-5182 GCA_031418955.1 Hyphomicrobiales bacterium
CTAGGCTACGGTCGGCGGGCTCCTCCTGGCGGATCGACTCGAGCTTGGACCGTGAAACCATACGAAAATCTCCCGGACAGGCTCTAAGGCGGCAAATTCACGCGAGCGGCGATCCGGTGCCTTTCATGACTGGTCGTTCGACGCTACATACGCGACGAACGACATCGAAAGCCCAAGCTCCCCATGGTCCTCGTCCTCGATCAAACCCCGCTTCGCCCAGCGCCGTCCTTTACGCTGGCCCTGCCCACGCTCGCTGGCCGGGACCGCGAGGGCTTGCGCGAGGCGCTTGCCCTGATCGGCGTGCCGGAGAAGCAGCAGCGCATGCGCGCCGAGCAGCTCTGGAGCTGGATCTACGTGCGCGGCGCCAACGACTTTGCCGCCATGAGCGACGTCTCCAAGGACCTGCGCACGAGGCTCAGCGATTGCTTCACACTCGCGCGCCCCGAAATCGTCTCCGAGCAGATCTCGGTCGACGGCACCCGCAAGTGGCTGCTGCGTCTGCCAAAGCGCGGCCACGACAAGACCGCGCCCGAGATCGAGACCGTCTACATCCCCGAGTCTGACCGCGGCACGCTGTGCCTCTCGAGCCAGGTCGGCTGCACGCTGACCTGCTCGTTCTGCCACACCGGCACCCAGCGCCTCGTGCGCAACCTCGAGCCCGAAGAGATCGTCGGCCAGATCCTGCTCGCGCGCGATCGCATCGGCGACTGGCCTGGTGCGCAGAGCCCGGCAAACAGCGATCTGTTGCCGACATCGGAGCGCAAGACCACCAACATCGTACTGATGGGCATGGGCGAGCCGCTCTACAATTTCGAGAACGTGCGCCGCGCCATCAGCGTCGCCGCCGACGGCGACGGCCTCGCCTACTCGAAGCGGCGCATCACGCTGTCGACGTCGGGCGTGGTGCCTGAGATCCCGCGCTGGGGCGCGGAGGCCCAGACCATGCTGGCGATCTCGCTGCATGCGACGCGCGACGCACTGCGCGACGAGCTCGTACCGATCAACCGCCGATACCCGATCGCCGAGCTACTCGCCGCCTGTCGCGCCTATCCGGGTCTCACCAACGCGCGCCGAATCACCTTCGAGTACGTGATGCTGAAGGGTGTCAACGACAGCGTCGCCGATGCGCGCGCGCTCGTAAAGCTGCTCGCCGGCATCCCCGCCAAGATCAACCTGATCCCGTTCAACCCGTGGCCGGGCACCCGCTACGAATGCTCGGACTGGGGCCAGATCGAGAGGTTCGCCGACCTCGTCAACCAGGCGGGCTACGCCAGTCCAATCCGCACGCCGCGCGGTCGCGACATCCTCGCCGCCTGCGGCCAGCTCAAGTCGGAAAGCGTCAAACTGCGCGCCAGCGAGCGGTTGCCGGCGGGAGCACCGGAGACTGGTGACGCGCCGTGATCAAGCGCACGCTCGCCCGGCTAATTCTGGTGCCGCTCGGCTTCCTATTGGCGCTGGCGGCGGCCACCTTCGTGCTCGCGTCGCTCGGCTTGGAGCGCGTGACGCACACCATGCACGGCAAAGAAACCGACTTCGCCACGCTCGGCCGGACCTATGCCATGCTGAAGGATATCAAGGGCCTCGCGCAGGTGTCGGTGCTGGCTGTGCCGCTGCTGATGATCGTCGTCGGCGAGGTCGCGCGCATCCGCTCGTCGGTCTATTACATCGTCGGTGGAGGTGCGGCGCTCGCGCTCTTTCCGCTGCTCGCACGTTCGACATCACTTGGTGAAGGGTTGTCGCAGCTCGGTCTGATATGGCAGGTTTTTGCCACGGCCGGCTTCGTTGGCGGCTTCGTCTACTGGCTGGTCGCCGGGCGCACCGCCTGAAGGCCCGCGCAGATCGTTGCGGTAACCATTAAATCGGCTTGTGGTTCCGTACTCAAGAGACGTATCCTAACACTAGACGTTAACCTGTGACTGAAGCGAGGGGAGCAATGCTGGAACGGATCTTTCGCGTACTAACCGGCTTCGTGATGGCTTGTCTGGCGGCCGGTTTCACCAAGGCGCTGTTCGCCATCACGCCTGCGGAGCTGTACAATTTGCCCGCCGATGTGCAGGGGGACCGCCTGACCCGCCTGTTCGAGAGCGGCCTCTTCGCCTCGATCTGGAGTGCCGTCTTCACCTTCCCGTTCGCCCTGGTTGCAGCCGCAATCGCCGAGTGGCGGCGCATCCGATCCTGGACCTACTACGCCATGATCGCCCTGGCGGTCTCATTGATCGGGTTCATGACGCAGCACTCGTCGGAAGTGGCGGGCCAGCCGTCGATCCTGAACAACTACGGCCTGACCGCCTTCATCACTTCGGGCTTCATGGCCGGGCTCGTGTACTGGCTGTTCGGTGGCCGGCTCGCTGGCGGGCCTGCTCCAGCCCCATTGACCGCTGCCCGCGTCGAGACGCGAGACACACGTCCGGCGAACTCGCCAGCCACCCGCCCGCCGCCGAAGTCGGGTACTCAGAAAGCCTGAGACACGCAGCCGAGCCCCTATCGGCTCGAATGGCCGGTCCACAAGGACCGGCCTTTTTCGCATTTGGGCATCGCAATTAATGCAGCGCAGCATTCTTGCTGCATTGCAGCGTTGATGCTATGCTCTGGCATCCTCGGAGGTGTTGGTATGTTCCTATTCGACGCACAGATGGCCATGATGCGGGCCTGGACAGAGGCTGGCCAGACCGGCCTGCGCATGATGACCGGTCAACCCATGGCACCCTGGACCATGCCGTTCGGCAATCCCTGGACCACCAATCCCTGGACCACCAATCCTTGGGCCAGCAATCCTTGGGCGGCAAATCCCTGGACGGCAAATCCCTGGAGTTCCAATCCCTGGGCCGCCATGGGAAACCCCTGGAGCTTCGGAGCTGCCTGGACCCAGCCGTTTGTCGCCGCGCCGTTCTGGGGCGCCGCCGCCCAGCCGATGTTGGGATCGATGTGGGGCTGGCCGTTCATGACGGCGCCGATGCCGATGCTGCCGCTCGGCACACCGCCGGCCTTCGCTGCCATGATGCAAATGCCGCTTGCCTGGTCGGCCGCCGCCGCCGAAATCTGGTCGCCCCGGACGCCGCCCGCTGCGACCTGGCCGGCCACGTCCACCCCAAGCGCCAGCTCCAGCTCCAGTTATCGCTCGGCCGGCGGCCACGCCACCGCCACGATCGTCACGCCGGTCGACCTCGCGCGCTCGCTCGCGAACTTCTGGACCACCGACCCGTCGCCGACGGGCAAGCTCCACTGACGCCAACCCCTGCGCACGCATCAGGCGGGGAACTCCACGACGCAGTCCTCGTAGGGCGGGATCTTCGTGATGAACCCGCCTGACTGCAGGCTCACCGCCAGGCGGTCGAACCCTTTTCGCGAGATCGCAGGCTCCGTGGCCCATAGCCCCGCCGCCTTGTAGCGCGCCAACGCCGTGACGAGATCGGCGCGCTCGACATGCCCGAAGTAGGGTGCCACTGCCGCCGCCAGCTCGTCGGCTGGATGCGCGACGACCCACTGCAGCGTCTCCGCATAGGCACGCGTCAGCGCCGCAAACGCACTCGCGTTGCGCGTCACGCCTGCCCTTGTCGCCGTCAACGTCGTGTACGAGGTGTCGCCGCGCGCGGCCTGCGCATGGACGATGCGGCCGATGCCCTGCCGCTCGGCCATCGCCGCGAACGGCTCGAACACCTGCACGATGTCGATCTCCCCCGTCGCGAGCGCTGCCAGATTATCGCCCATCGTGCGGTCGGGAATGCGATCAACGCGGGCCGGATCGAGCCCGAGGTCGCGCAGATCGTGCTGCAGGCACAGCCACGGCGTGGGGACCTCCGACACCGACGCCATCTTGAGCGTCATCAGGTCGGGCAGCGCGAAGCGGTCGAGGCCGTTGCGTGCGAGGAGATAGAACGGGTCGCGCCGCACCACCTCGCAGAACAGCACGAGCGGCGGCCCGTTGGGATCGTTGCGCACCTTCATGATGCGCATCGGCCCGCCCCACGTGACGTCGACGGTCCCATCGACCACGGCTGCCGGCCCCCCGCCCGGCCCGTCCGACGCCACGATCTCGACGTCGAGGCCCTGTCGCTTGGTGTGGCCGAGCGTCACCGCCGCATAGAACGGCGCGTAGAACACCGCGCGAAAATTCTCGGCAAGCTTCAGCCTTGTCATCTGGCCCTCCGTCAGCTCCGGGTCGGGCAACCGTGGCACGCGCACCCTGCCTGCGCTAGTCTCCAGAGTTCGGTGCATCGGCCCGCCGAGCAGGGGCTTCCGTTCGCCCGGGCATTGCGCCACACTCCCTGCACCGACAGCCGAACGCGACGCGACGAGGCAAGCATGCACGATCCAAACTCTGGGCCGCCAGTGTCCTACATGGAACGAACGCGCGCCTACTACCGGGCTCTGGGCTACGACAAGGACTACGTCTGGGCCCGCCACGACGACGCCCCGTTCGCTCGGCCCTCGAAGCCGGTCCGCGCGATGACGGTCGCCCTCGTCACCACGGCTGGACCGCCGGATCTCTCCAACCGCGATGCGCGCGGCCGCAAGAGCGTGTGGTCGGGCGATGTCGCGCACCCGCCTTCGACCTTCGACACTGACGTCGCCTGGGATCGCGAGGCGACCCACACCGACGACCGCGAGAGCTTCCTGCCGATCGACGCCATGCGGCGCCTCGTCGGCGACAGCGTTGTCGGCGCGCTCGGGGCCCGCTTCCAGGGCGCGCCGACCGACTACAGCCACTCCAAGACCAACGAGCACGACGCGCCCGCGATCCTGGCGCGACTGCGTGCCGACAAGGTCGACGCGGCATTGCTCACCGCGCTTTGACCGGTCTGCCACCAAACCGTGAGTTTGGTCGCCCGCCACCTCGAAGCGAACGGCATCCCGACGGTCGTCGTCGGTTCTGCCCGCGATATCGTCGAGCACTGTGCCGTGCCCCGATTCCTCTACACCGATTTCCCGCTCGGCAATCCGTGCGGCCATCCCTGGCAGCGCGAGATGCAGACCAGGATCGTGGCGCAAGCCTTGTCGCTTCTCGACACGGCCATCGCCCCGCGCACGACGGTCGTTGCCCCGTTCGCCTGGAAGCCCGATCCCGACTGGCGGGACCGCTACAATCGCGTCCGCCCGCAAGACCGCGCGAAGCTGCTCGCGATCGGCGATGCGCGACGCCAGCGCCGCGGCCAGGCCCCGCGTGGCCAGACACCGGACTAAG
>JANOJW010000178.1:0-2651 GCA_031418955.1 Hyphomicrobiales bacterium
GCAGCGCATGGGCCGCAATCCGCCGCCCGCCATCATCACTCAGCGCGACGATGCGCTCCGCATGGTGCGCAGCGCCCAGATGCTGGCGACCGTGTTCCCGGGCTTGCGCACCCAGGCGCTGGAGTTGGCCAGCCAGCTCGACGAGCTGGCCCGCGTGATGGGCGAAATCAAGTCGGAAGGCGATAAGCTCAAGTCGGAGACTGTCCGGCTCAACGAATCCCAGACCCGGCTTGCCATGCTCAACGAGCAGCGCCGCATGTCGCTGTCCGAGCGCCAGGCCGAACTCGACAAGGTCCGGCGCGAGGCGATGGACATCGCCAAGGGCGTCACCGAGCTCGCCGACCTGATCGCGCGCCTCGACAAAATCGTGCCGCAGTCGGCGCCCGAGCCCGCCCCGAAGCAGCCGCCAGCGCCTGCCCAGGACGTCGCCGCGTTGCCGCCGCCGAAGGCCCCGATCACCCCGCCGGTCGCCAGGCAGGCTCCGGTTGCCGCAACGCCGCCCGGTGGCCCCGCCGCCGGTGCGCCGCCGCCAGCCAAGGGTCCGGACGCCACCACCATCGAGATCGCGCCGAAGGGCACCCAGGTTGCAGCCCTCAATCCGGGCCGCATGAAGCCGGCGATTCCGTTCGCCCAATCGAAGGGGCAGTTGCAGCTGCCGGCTCAAGGCCGCCGCGTGCTCGCGTTCGGCGACAAGACGCAGAACGACGGCCGCTCGAAGGGCATCGTGCTCGAGACCCGCCACTCGGCCCAGGTCGCCTCGCCGGCCGACGGCTGGGTGGTTTACGCGGGCGAGTTTCGCACCTTCGGCCAGCTGTTGATCATCAATGCCGGCGACGGCTACCATATCCTGCTGGCCGGACTGTCGAATATCGATGTCCAGCTCGGCGAGTTCGTGCTCGCCGGATTGCCGGTGGGCGTGATGCCCGCAGCCTTGAAAGGCACCAAGGCCAAGAGTGCGGACAACGCTCCGGTGCTTTACGTCGAATTCCGGAAAGATAGTACGCCGATCAATCCGGACCCCTGGTGGCTCCAAGAAAGCTCGAAAAAGGTGCAAGGATGATGCGCAAACCGGATTATGCATTCTGGACGTTCATGACGCTCGCCGCGTTCGCCGGCGTCACGACGGTCTTCAACGTCTCGCGCACCTATTCCGCGACGTCGCCCAACGCCGAGATCTACAAGCAGCTCGACCTGTTTGGCGACGTGCTCGAGCGCGTGCGCTCCGACTACGTGGAGAAACCGGACGACGCGATGCTGATCGACAGCGCCATCAACGGCATGCTGTCGGCGCTCGACCCGCACTCGGCCTACCTGAACCCGAAGCACTTCCGCGACATGCAGGTGCAGACGAAGGGCGAGTTCGGCGGCCTCGGCATCGAGGTCACCATGGAGAACGGCATCGTCAAGGTCGTCTCCCCGATCGACGACACCCCGGCGGCCAAGGCCGGCATCCAAGCCAACGATCTGGTCACCCACCTCGACGGCGAGCAGATCGTCGGCCTGACACTCGAGCAGGCGGTCGAGAAGATGCGCGGCCCGGTCAACACGCCGATCACGCTCACCGTCATGCGCAAGGGCAAGGACGAGCCGGTCGAGATCAAGATCGTGCGTGACGTCATTCGCATCAACGCCATCAAGGCGCGGCTCGAAGGCGACATCATCTATGTCAAGGTCTCGACCTTCAACGAGCAGACGCACGCAAACCTGGTGAAGTCGGTCGAGAAGCTGAAGAAGGATCTCGGCAAGCCGGTGCGCGGCGTCGTGCTCGATCTGCGCAACAATCCCGGCGGCCTGCTCGATCAGGCGATCAGCGTCTCCGACGATTTCCTCGAGAAGGGCGCCATCGTGCTGACCAAGGGCCGCAACCTCGAGGAGACGCAGCGCGCCAACGCGCGGCCCGGCGACATCGCCGAGGGCAAGCGCATCCTGGTGCTGATCAACGGCGGCTCAGCCTCCGCGTCCGAGATCGTGGCCGGCGCCCTGCAGGACCACAAGCGTGCGCTGATCCTGGGCTCGCGCTCGTTCGGCAAGGGCTCCGTGCAAACCATCATCCCGCTCGGCCAGAACGGCGCGATCCGCCTCACCACGGCGCGCTACTACACGCCGTCGGGCCGCTCGATCCAGGCCAAGGGCATCGACCCCGACGTCATCGTCGAGCAGGAGTTGCCGCCCGAGCTGCGGCCGAAGACGCCCGAGAAACCCCGCGGCGAGGCGAGCCTGCGCGGCCACCTGAAGGGCGACCCGAAAGGCGCCAAGGCGAAGGAAGAGAAGAAGGAAGAGTCCGGCTCCTCGGCCTACGTTCCCCGCGAGCCCGAGAAGGACAGCCAGCTCCAGTACGCCTTGAAGCTGATGCGCGGCGAGGTGGCGGAGCCCACCGCCGGCACGGTGATCCCGGCCCCCAACACGCCGGCCCCGGCCGAGGTGAAGCCCGAAGCGCCCAAGCAGTGACCATTTGACGTGAACGACGGGCGCTGGTCGCAGGATCCGCGCCCGAAGTGCGCCCGAAGTATCTGGGCGGTCGCCCCGCGAGCTTGCTTGCCTCGCGGCGGCGGCATTCCTATGATGTGTGCAACTGATCACACTCGCGCGGGCGGCGCCGTGCGGTGCGCATTCGCGCAGCACCGGGTCGCCCGCCGCGCTTGCCGGAGCCG
>JANOJW010000179.1:0-10992 GCA_031418955.1 Hyphomicrobiales bacterium
CTCGAGGAGCGCGCGCGCGGCATCGACGCCAAGCGCGTCGAGGCAATGGCCGAGGAGAAGGGTGCCGAGGGCACGCTGAAGGTCGGCAAGGGTCAGGTCTATCGTCAGCGCGTGGGCGAAATGGGCCAACTGCAAGACGCCTACAAGATCCAGGAAGAGCGCGTCCGTGACGCCCAGAAGCGCCTGACCTTAGTTGAAACGCGCATCGCCCAGATCGAGCGCGAGTTGGCGGCCGTCGACGGCGACATCGCCAAGCTGAAAGGCGAGGTACAGACCGCCGAGAGCCGCATCAAGGTCGCAGAGAACACCAAGACCGGCGATGATGCGCCGAAGGTAGATCCCGCCCGCGTTCGCAACGCGTTCGAGCGGGCGCGCGCCGATTTCCGCCAGGACTCGACCATCGAACGGCTCAATGCGCTGACCACCCAGTGCGCGCAGCTTTACGGCGCCATGGCAGCGACGCCCGCCACCAAGGACAAGGTGCGCGCTGTCGATTGCGACCCCAAACCCGCCGCCGAGGCCGCCGGGCGCGTGTTCGCCCTCAACGCCGGCATCGACGCGTTCGCCAAGAACTGCTCGGGCGGCGACAAGCTGCCCCAGGGCGGCGGCACCGATGCGCTGCTGTCCTTCGGCCGCAAATGCCTGCAGGACAGCGGGCTGCCGTCGAAGGACTCGGGCGAGATGGGCGGCAAGCTGTCGGCAATCGACCTCAACCGGGATGACAAGGCCCACCGCTTCGTCGTCACCTGGAACGCCTTCCTCGACGGCAACCGGCTCGCCTACCTGGCGCTCGCCATCGCCATCGCCATCGACAGCCTCGTGTTCATGTCGGGCCTGTTCGGCGCCAACGCCGTGCGTTCGCCGCTGACCGAGATCGGCGATCGTGGTGAAATGACTGCCGATCAGCTCGAATCGACGATCGACGGAGTTCTCAAGCAGTCCGTGCAACCGCGCGCGACACTCAATGCGATGCTCGGGTCACTGCATCCCATTCGCGGCGACAATGGATTTTCGTCGGAGTTGTGGATCGATCCCGACGAGCCGCTGAGGAATGAGATCGTGCAGATTCTGAACGTGGCGCGTACCATCGGCGCCGTTCGACCGGCAGGGACCGAACGCTATCAGCTTCATCAAGGCTTGGTCCGATACCTCGCCCTCGCTCTGAGCAAGGTGCCGAAGTACACCGACACCGACACCAAGCGCAAAGAACTCATCCAAGTCATCGGCGTTGCGCTGTTGCCCAACAGGCAGGCCAATGCGGAAGCCGTACTCTCGGAGCTGCATCCGATTTCGGATGCACCGGGTTACGCGGCGGAGACGTATCCAAAGACAATCGCACTGCCGGAGCATCAACGTCTCGTTAGAAACGTGCTCGGGGCTGGCGCAACGATTGCCGGCGCGGTGCAACGCGATAATGATCGCTACTTCGTGTCGACGGACTTCTACAGGACGCTACTGATGATGCGCGCGGCTGCGATCCCAGCCTTCCGCGGCGACCAGGGTCAGCGCGGCATCGCCGGTCCCCAACACGCGGGTTCACAGTACGATAACCGCCCGCGGCCCTTGCAGGCCCAGGCAGCACCCGCGCTCTCGCACCGTTCCCCCGCGCACCCCCGCGAGCCGATGCCGCGCATTGCGTCTGAGTCACCGCAGCATGCGCCGCCACAGCAGCCGCCGCTGGTGCCCCAGATTGCGGCATCGATCGGTCCAGCCGGCGTGCCGCCGCCGGTCCCCCAAGTCCGAGACCCCCGCGAGGCGCGCCAGGAGTGGGCGCACCGCGGCACCGGCAATGAACTCGAATCCAGCCTCGGCAATTCCATCCGCAACGAGCTGATTCAGCTCGGGGGCTTGTTTCCGTGGGACACGCGCGATGTCGCCATCGCCCGCATGCTCGGTCGGAACTCGGAGCCCGAGAGGGCCCTGAAGCGACTGGCACAGCGCGCCCCGAAGCTCGCCCGTCTGGTCGGCGACGCGATCGACGATTACCGCGGCAGCGTCCGGGGCGCCTACGAGGAGCTCGCCGCGCATCACGTCCACGACGCCGTCTACGTGCAGGTGCTCGAAACGGTCAGCACCGAGCTCGAGGAGTTGATGCCGTTGCTGATGCTGTCGCCCGGCGGCCCCTATCAGCAGATCCTCGAACGGCTCGTTTATGATCTCGAGCCGCAGTATGCCGAGGGCGCGCTGCCGCCCGCCGACCGCCGCATCTTCGAAAGTGCGCGCGCCCAGATCGACGGTTTGAAATCGCTCGCCGACAACCGTCCGGACCGCCTGACGCAGGTGGCGCGCATGATCGACCAGTACGACGAGCGCGTCGGTGGCCCACAGCAGCAGGCGGGCCTTGGCTCCGACGAGAAGCGCACGCTGAACTGAGTAGCACGCCAGCTACCGCGATGAGCCCGTCCGGAGCGATCCGGGCGGGCTTTTCCTTTCCCTCCGACATCGCTTGAAAGGGTCGGTGGGCCGCGCCATCATGCGGCAACTTTATCGCGGAGCCCGAACCGATGCCGAGCAGCACTGCCAAGAGATCCGCAACCACCAAGCGCACGGCTGCAGCCCAGGCCGTGCCTTCGGGCCGCGACCATGCGACGGGCGTCGCCGCGCGCCACTACTTTCGCGACGGCGCCTATCAGGGCCATTCGAGCGGCTTTGCGCCCGGCTTCGTGCAGGGCAATCTCACCGTGCTGCCGAAGGAGCTGGCTGCCGACTTTCTGCGCTTCTGCCAGCTCAACCCGAAGCCCTGCCCGCTGATCGGCATGTCACCCAAACCCGGCAACCCGACCATCCCCGAGCTTGGGCGCGATCTCGATATCCGCACCGACATCCCGAAGTACCGGGTGTGGCGGCGCGGAGAACTCATTGCCGAGCCGGCCGACGTCCGCGATTACTGGCGCGACGATCTCGTTGCCTTTGTGCTCGGGTGCTCGTTCTCGTTCGAGGAGGCGCTGGTCGAGAACGACATCGAGATCCGGCATCAGACCTGTGGATCAAATGTCCCGATGTACCGCACCAGCATCGCAACGAAGCCGTCAGGCCCCTTTCACGGGCCGATGGTGGTCTCGATGCGTCCGATGTCGCCCGCCGACGCCATCCGCGCCGTGCAGATCACCTCGCGCTTCCCCTCGGTGCACGGCGCTCCGGTCCACATCGGCCTGCCCGAGCTCATCGGCATCAAGGATCTGAGCCAACCCGATTATGGCGACCCGGTCGAGGTCAAGCGCACCGAGCTGCCGGTGTTCTGGGCCTGCGGCGTCACTCCGCAAGCGGTGATCGCGACGGTGAAGCCCGAGTTCTGCATCACGCACGCGCCCGGATCGATGCTGATCAGCGATTTGAAGAACACGCACCTGTCCGTGCTGTGACGACTGGCGAAGGAATGCCCACATGAGACCTGGAACCGTCGATCCCAAGACGTTCAAGCAACATCTCGAGTACATGACGGTCAATCTCGAGGATGGCTTCACCTCGGTCCCGACGGTGGCCGGCATGTCGGTGCGGGTGCTGACCGGCACCCTCGACAAGGAGGGGAAGCGCGGCTCCATCACGCGGCTGATCAAGTGGGCGCCGGGCACCGCCCTCGACCGCGTCGTCGAGCACGACTGCTACCACGAGGTGCTGGTGCTCACCGGGACTTTGCTCGCCGCGACGCCGGAGCAACCGACGGACTTCAAGTCATTCCCGGCGCTGAGCTTCGCCACCCGTCCACCCGGCGCCGCGCACGGCCCCTATCGCGCAGGCTCCGACGGCTGCGTCCTGCTCGAGACGAAGTACTACATCGCGTGATGCAGCCGTAGGTCGGGTAGAGCCCTGCACTGGCGAGACCCGACGCGACATGGCACTGGGCTGTCGGGTCTCGACCGCAAGTGCAGCGCGGCCTTCTACCCGACCTACACCGCCGCCAATAGTCCAAGCCCCGCGAGCATGATCAGCGTCAGCAGCGTCGAGACGTTGACGTCACCCGCCTCCTTGACGCGCAACGTGCGGTAGACCTCGCGCACCTCGACTCGGGGGCCGCCCGCCGCGAACTCCTTGGCGCGGATCCAGCCCCAGAAGTAGCGGCCGAAAGCGGACGCGCGCGTCAGGATCTCCTGCGGCGCACGCGTCCAGCCGAATTTGTAGCCGAAGATGACGAGCGCCACGACGGCGATCTGCGCGAGTGTCGACACCCAGCCGCCGAGCAGGAACCACACGAGGCCCCAGGCGATCACCACGACCTTCCAAAGGAACCATCCGATCCAGCCGAGGATGTCCATGCCACGTCTCCCTCTCCCCGCGCCCTGCACTCGTGCGGGGAGAGGGTCGGGGTGAGGGGCGGCAACAAGACGGCGCATCGGTCAGACGGCACTTGATGGCGGAGTTGGGCTCGGAGCGTCCGGCCGCCCCTCACCCTAACCCTCTCCCCGCTGAGGTGCAGCCAGCGGGGAGAGGGGACGTGCGTGGCCTATCTCGTCAGTGCCTTGTCGGCCCACGCAAACAGGCGTTCGATCGCCGTTCCGCCCCCAGTCGACGCCGGTTGCGCGCCCGGCTGCTGGTGGGCAGCTGAAGGGCCAGCAAGGGTCCGGGCATCCGAAGGCGCCACACCGCCGGTTGCGGAGTGGGCAGCCGAAGGCGCAAGCAGAGTGCTTCCATCCCGCTTCGGCCGTGGCGGCAGGTACTTGTTGACCGGCTTGAAGCCGAACTCGGGCATCAGGTCGTAACCGCCACGCTCCTTGACGAGCTTCGACACCGCGCTCGCGGGATCGCCCAGATCGCCGAAGTGGCGGGCGCCCGTCGGGCAAGCCATGACGCAGGCGGGCTGCCGATCCTCGGGCGCGAGATGTGTGTTGTAGATGCGGTCGACGCAGAGCGTGCACTTCTTCATGACGCCGTCGTCGGCGTCGAACTCGCGCGCACCGTACGGGCACGCCCACGAGCACAGCTTGCAGCCGATGCAGGTGTCGGGATCGACCAGCACGATGCCGTCCTCGGCGCGCTTGAAGCTCGCGCCCGTCGGGCAGACGGTGACGCAGGCCGGCGTCTCGCAATGCAGGCACGAGCGGGGAAAATGCACGGTGCGGCTCGTCGCGCCTTCGCCCACGTCATAGCCGTGGATGCGATTGAGCCAGGTGCCGTGCGGGTCGGCGCCATAGGGGTTCTGGTCGGTGAGCGGCGCTGAATAGCCGCCCGTGTTCCATTGCTTGCAGCTCGTCGCGCAGGCCTGGCAGCCCACGCACGTGTCGAGATCGATGACGAGCCCGAGCTTCTTGGCGGTCGATGCGGGGAGCGCGGTCATCGGGAACCACGATCGGTTGAGCAGTTGAACGTCACGAAAGCCAATCCTCCACCTTCAGGTCTGGAACAAGCTGGAAGTCGCGCAAATTGCGTGACAGCAGCGTCGCACCGGTTGCAATCGCAATGCTGGCGATGCGCAGGTCCATGGTGCCGATGCCGTGGCGCTGCCGCTTGAGCCGTTCGAAGACTGCTGCCGCATTGCTGTCGAACGCTACAATCTGCCACCGCGACAAAAACGTGAAGACCCGTTGGGCACGAGCATATGTCACTACCAAGCGATCGGAGTCTCTGGCCCGGGCAATCTGAGCCAACTGCCCCTTCATCAGTTCCTCGACGGTTACAACTGTGGTTCCGCGCGGATCGGCCACTCGTGCGAGCCGACTCTCCAATTGGAAACCGACCGTGGAGCCGCGTACAAGCTCGCTCATGTGATCGGTGTCGAGGATCAGCATTTCGGCTGGCGTCGTCGCCAAGCCCGACCGAGCCGAACCACCTCGTCAAAGCCTGGATCATCCTTGAACATTCCGACTGTGCTTCGCCACGCGTCCGGGTGCGGTTGCGATCCAATGATCGAGCCGACCGTCAGCTGTCTCCTCAGCTCGGCCAACTCGGTTTCGAGCGCAACTACTCGCTTCTCGAGCGCCGCATTGTTCTCGTCGACAGCGACATCCGACTGTTTGGTTTTCGTCTTTGGCATTTGGTTCACCGTTGCCTTCGTGGCCCGCCCAGCTGAGGCCGCATGATATCACAGCGCGAATGGCTTCGCCCTAGCCGCCCCCCGACTTGAACTCGGCGCCATACCGCAGCACGGCCGGCGTCACCGCGCCCGTCGGCGAGCGCAACGGCTCGAACTGCGGCCAGCTCTCCTCGGCGTCGGCGGGCGAAGCGCGCTCGACCGAAACGCGCAGATCATACCAGGCGGCCTGTCCAGTGACGGGGTCCGCGTTGGCGTAGCGATAGCCGCCGTCACGGGGCGGCAGCAGCTCGCTGATCAGGTGGTTCAGCAGGAAGCCGCGCTTGGCTTCCGGCGCTTGCCTGTCCAGCGCCCAGGCGCCGGCGCGCTTGCCGATGGCGTTCCACGTCCACACCGTATCCTCGTTGACGCCCTCCATCAACTGCACCTGTGCCTTGACGCGGCCGATGTGGGAGGAAATCCACACCCAGTCGTCGTCACCGATGCCGAGCGTGGTCGCGCGCGTGCGGCTCATGTAGATGCGGTTGGCGCCGTGGATCTGGCGCAGCCACGCGTTCTGCGAGCCCCACGCGTGATACATCGCCATCGGCCGCTGCGTGATCGCGTGCATGGGGAACGCGCGGTCGTCGATCATGGTGCCTTCGAACGGCGCGTACCAGAACGGCAGCGGGTCGAAATAGCGCTCGACGCGCGCGCGATGGCTGTCCGGCGGCTGCACGGGCCCGTGTCCGCGCGCGGCGAGACGGAACTTCTGCATCGGCTCGCTGTAGAGCTGGTGAATGATCGGATCGGTCGAGCCGATGAAGCCCGAGGCCTTGGCGAAGGCGAGATAGTCGCGGTTGGCGTGCTTCATGTAGCGCTGGTTGGGCGCCAGATGATGCATGTGGAAGGAGCCGTTGGCGATGTACTGATCGAGCTGACGCGGGTTCGGCTTGCCGACCCCGTAGTCGTCGCCGTTCTCGCCGCGCCAGCCGGCGAGCGGGCCGATGCCGGGGCTCCGCTCGTGATTGACGATGTAGTCGGCATAGCCGCCGGGATAGCGCGCCGTGCCATCCTCCTTCGTGAAACCGGGGAGCTTCAGGCGGCTGCCCAGATCGATCAACACATCCTGGAAGGGGCGCACGTTGCGGTCGGGCTTCACGACGGGGTGGCGGATCGCGTCGGCGGCGCCATCCGCGTCCGAGATCGGCCGGTCGAGCATCGAGATGCAATCGTAGCGCTCGAGGTAGGTCGTGTCGGGCAGGATCAGGTCGGCGTAGGCGACGGTCTCCGACGCGTAGGCGTCCGAGTAGATGATCTTCGGGATCTTGTAGGAGCCGTCGTCGTTCTTGGCGGTCAGATAATTGAGCGTCGCGCCGATGTTCATCGACGAGTTCCAGCCCATGTTGGCCATGTATAGGAACAGCACGTCGATCGGGTAGGGATCGCCGAGCGCGGCGTTGGTGATGACGAGATGCATGAGGCCGTGGGCGGCGATCGGCGCATCCCACGAGTAGGCCTTGTCGATGCGGGTCGGCGTGCCGTCGGGATGGATGAGCAGATCTTCCGGGCCCTGCGTGAACCCCAGATGCATGCCGGGCATCGGCTTGCCGGCCGAGATCTGCGCGGGCTTGCCGACCGGCTTGTTCGGCGGCGGGGCTGAGCGCGGGAACGGCGCCTTGTAGCGAAAGCCGCCCGGCACATCGATGGTGCCGAGCAGGATCTGCATGATGTGGATCAAGCGGCAGGTGTGGAAGCCGTTCGAGTGCGCCGAGATCCCGCGCATCGCGTGCATCGCGACCGGGCGGCCGGTGATACTGTCGTGCTGGCGGCCGGCCCAATCGGTCCATTGGATCGGCAGCGTGATGGTCTGCTTGAAGGCGACGTCGGCCATCTCGGCGGTGATGCGGCGGATGGTGTCGGCGGGGACGCCGACCTCCTTGGCCACGGCATCTGGTGCGTACTGCGGCGCGAGATAGCGCTCGGCCATCAGGCGGAACACGGGGTGCGCCTTGCGGCCGTCGGCGAGCGTGAACTCTCCCACCAGCGCCGGCGCGATATCGACGCGATCTGCGGCGGCGAGCATGCCCGATGTCTTGTCCCATACCAGTGGCTTAGCCGCGGCGTCGCGTGCGAACAGGCCGTCGTCGGCTGCACCCGGCGCATCGATGACGAGCCACGGCGCATTGGTGTAGCGCACGAGGTAGTCGAGATCGATCTGCTGCGTGCGAAACAGCTCGTGGATCATCGCGCCGACGAGCAGGCCGTCGGTGCCGGGCTTGACGCCCAGCCACTCGTCGGCGATCGCGTTGTAGCCGGTGCGCACGGGATTGATCGACACGACCTTGGCGCCACGCGCCTTGAGCTTACCCAGTCCGATCTTGATCGGATTGGAGCCGTGGTCCTCTGCGACGCCAAACAGCAGGAAGTACTTGGTGTGCTCCCAGTCGGGCTCACCGAACTCCCAGAACGAGCCGCCGAACGTGTAGAGGCCTGCCGCTGCCATGTTGACCGAGCAGAAGCCGCCGTGCGCCGCGAAGTTCGGCGTGCCGAACTGCATCGCCCACCAGCCGGTCAGCGCCTGCGATTGATCGCGGCCGGTGAAGAACGCGAGCTTCTTTGGGTCTTTCGCGCGCACCTCGCCGAGCCATTCGGTGGCAAGGCTCAGCGCCTCGTCCCAGGTGATCTCGCGGAACTCGCCGGAGCCGCGCTCGCCGACACGCAGCAGCGGCGTGCGCAGCCGCGACGGCGCGGTGTGCTGCATGATGCCGGCCGCACCCTTGCCGCAGAGCACGCCCTTGTTCACCGGGTGATCGCGGTTGCCCTCGATGTAGCGGACTTTGCCGTTTTTCAGGTACACCTTGATGCCGCAGCGGCAGGCGCACATGTAGCACGTCGTGGTCTTGATCTCGTCGGCCGGCGGCACCGACAGCGCCACGTGCGGCGCAGCATGAACGGTCATTCGCGCAGTGTCCTTGGATGGCCGGCCGGATCGCCCGGGATCGCGTCGTTGCGGGCGCTAACCTACCGCAAACGTCAGCCCGTGCAATTGGGGATCGCAGTCCGGGCTTGCTCTGATTGTCGCGCTCTGCGTGCGCTCAGCCGGCCTGCGACTCCAGCGGGAACGGTGTGCGCTCGTGCAGATTCTCGAGCTTGAGGTTCCGCACCGAGATCGCCTCCCACTCGTGCAGCAGCGCCACCATTCCCGCCCTGTCGTCGGCATCCAGGCGGCGGCAGAGTTCCTTGACGCGCTGGAGACGATCCTTGTCATCCTCCTCGCGGCCGAACGTTGCCACGTCGAGCGGCGCGACAACCTCGCGGCTGATCTTGCGGGCTGCGTCGAGATCACCCATAGCGATGTCGATGATTATGCGGCGCAGGGGCCAGCGAAGAAACACGTCATCCCGGTGTTTCGCAAAGGCGATGTACCTCTCGAAACTCATCAAGGCGCGTAACCGAGGAATGACGACGGGCTCCAGGGCCTCAAGTAAAAGTTCTGCTGATTGCGGGTCATCTGTCCGCCAGATGCCGCTGCCGGGACGATAGACCTGCTCGCTCAAAGCCAAGCCAATCGATTGCGTCAATTCGCACAGATGGAAAGCAGTTGTTGCCGTTCGGAATTCTACCGCACTCCTTGTTCGATCAATGATCAGCCCGGCAACGACGTGGCGTATCGGCGTCACGAGCACAAAGCGACCGCTCAAGGCCAGATCGCTAATCCGCGCCAGCAATGGCGCTGCAATCGTTTTTACTTGTCGTACCGTAGTCATCGAGTTGGCCTGACTTCGATAACGACGATCCTCAGTCTCGGACCGAAAACGGACTGAACCGTGCCGGCAATCTCTGCCGCTCTCGGCTTACTGAGGCCGCGAGCGCCCGTCTTGATGTCATAGACACACACAGTGTCGTTGTCGACCTTCTCCAAGACATCCACGCGAATAGAGCCCGGTCTCCCGTATGCCTCCTCCCTGATCTTGCCTAAAGAGACTTCGGTCCGATAGTCGGGATCACGCAGGGCTCGAATTTGTGCGTCAAGGGCGCCGTGCACCTTGGTGCCATAATCGGCGCGATCGCTGTATTCACCTCTCGCCTGGACGGCTGCTGCCGCAGCGTTGGTGCGGCCTTGAACATCTTCGAGTTTCTGACAGAACTTCTTCGTCTCGTCACGGTCGAGCTTGCGTACAGCTGTCCGGGTCTGGACTTCCGGCAGGCGCGGGCAGGCCTGCTCGGTTTCGCGGCGATCGAGGGTGCCGACCCAGATGGCCGGCGCACTAGGATCGACCGACTGGCGATAGAGGTCCGACTTGAAGGCGTAAACGGCAACGCCGTCGTCGTCTGTTCTGGGCCGGCTGCTGAGCCAGCCGAAGAACGTCGTCAGGCCCTCGACAACGGGCTGTGTATCGTCACGGCGGGGCCTGCCGCTCGAGCGGGAACGGGGTCTTCTTCCAGACCTTCTCGAGCTTGAGATTTTTCACCGAGATCGCCTCCCACTCGTGCAGCAACGCGGCCATGCCAGCTCGGTCGTCGGTGTCGAGACGGCGGCAAAGCTCCTTGGCGCGGCGGAGCTGGTCTTTGAAGACCTCATCCCGCCCGAACGTGGCGACATCGAGCGGGGCGACGACATCGCGACTTATGGCGCGGGCGGCGTCCAGGTCGCCCATCGCAACGTCGAAGATGATCCTCGTCAACGGGCGTTTCATGAAGCCATAGAGCTTGTGATTTGCAATGTGTGATCGATAACTCTCGATTTGAGCCAGCTCTCGCAGGCGCGGCAGAATGCTCGGTTCGACCGCATCGATCAGCAATCGTGGCACATCGGGATCATCGATTCGCCAAAGTCCAGCTTTCGGAGACGCAATACGCTGACCAAACGTCAGCCCAATCGAGGTCGTCGGCTCGAACAGGTGATAAGCGAACCAGGTTGGACTGCAATGAGTAGCGCTGCTGGTTCGATCGACGAGCACACCTGTCACAACGTGATGCACAGGGCAGATCACAAATCTGCGGCCGACGATGGCGCCGTCGGAATGCCTGATTTGGAGCGCCCC
>JANOJW010000180.1:0-3012 GCA_031418955.1 Hyphomicrobiales bacterium
CGCGGCCTCGTTTTCATCTCCGGCAAGGAGAAAGGATTCATCGTCGGCGCTGACGTGCGCGAGTTCGAGCAGTTGCCTACCGAGCGCCAGGTCGTCGACAACGTCACGCTGGTCAACGCCTATCTCGACCGCATCGAGGCGATGCCGGTGCCCGTGGTCTGCGGCATCCATGGCTTCTGCCTGGCGGCGGCCTCGAGCTGGCGCTCGCTTGCCACTGGCGCATCGCCACCCGCGACGACGCCACGCGGCTGGGCTTTCCCGAGGTGCAACTCGGCATCTTCCCGGGCTTCAACGGCACCTGGCGCTCGATCCGGCAGGCCGGCCCCACCGCTGCCATGGACCTGATGCTGCGCGCCAACAACCTGCGCCCGAGCCAGGCCCGCGCCATGGGTCTCGTCGACGAACTGGTGCCGAGCCCGCACAATCTCGCCTGGGCCGCCCGCAAGGCGATCGAGCGCAAGCGCCGCTCACCCGTCGCCGGCAAGCGCGCGACGCTGATGCGCCAATGGCCCGTCCGCGGCATCCTCGCCAACTACATGCGCAAGCAAGTCGCCAAGAAGGCCCGCGAGGACCACTATCCGGCGCCCTATCGGCTGATCGACCTGTTCGAGCGAACCGGCGGCAACCTCAAGGCCATGAAGGCCGCCGAGACCAAAGCCTTCGCGCCGCTGATGGTCTCAGACGCCTCGCGCAACCTGCGCCGCGTGTTCCGCCTCTCCGAAGCGATGAAGGCGCAGGCGCCCAAGGACATGGCCTGGAAGCCGTTGCGCGTGCACGTCATCGGCGCCGGCGTCATGGGCGCCGACATCGCCGGCTGGTGCGTCGCATCCGGAATGGAGGTGTCGTTGCAGGACCTCTCCGAGGACCAGATCCGCAAGGGCCAGGACGCGCAGGGCAAGCTGTTTTCGCGCCGCTTCCGTTCGAGACCCGAGCGCGATGCCGCCAAGGCGCGCCTCATCGCCGACCCGCAGGGCGAGCACATCGCGCGGGCCGACGTCGTCATCGAGGCGATCGTCGAGAAGCTCGAGGTCAAGCAGTCGCTGTTCCGTGGCCTCGAGGCCAAGATGAAGCCCGACGCGGTGATGGCGACCAACACCTCCTCGATCATGATCGAGGACATTGCGTCCGCGCTCGCCGATCCCGGCCGCCTGATCGGCATCCATTTCTTCAACCCCGTCGCGCTGATGCCGCTGGTCGAGGTGATCCGTGGCTCAGCCTCCCGCGAGGACGAGATTCGCCGCGGTTGCGCCTTCGTCACGGCCATCGGAAAATTCCCGCTGATCGTCAAGAGCTGCCCGGGCTTTCTCGTCAACCGCGTGCTCGCGCCCTACATGATGAAGGCCATGGAACGCCTCGAGAAGGGCGAGGCCACCGCCGAAAAGATCGACGCCGCCGCCACCGCCTTCGGCATGCCGATGGGGCCGATCGAGCTGGCCGACACCGTCGGTCTCGACGTCTGCGCCCACGTCGGCCGCATCCTCAAGTACCCGAGCGAGGGCTCGCGCCTCGACAAGCTGGTCGCCGCGGCTAAGCTCGGCAAGAAGTCCGGTGAAGGCTTTTACAAGTGGGCCAAGGACAAGCCCGTGAAAGCGACGGCGAGCTACGACAAGACGGAGCTCGAAAAGCTCGGCCGGGAACTCGTCGCCCCGCTGGTCGCGGAGGCCGAGCGCGCCCGCGACGAGAAGATCGTCGAGAGCGCCGACCTGGTCGACGCCGGCATCATCTTCGGCACGGGCTTTGCGCCCTTCCGCGGCGGCCCGCTGCACTACAAGGCTTCGCTCAACGGCGCAGCACAGGCCGCCACGCCCCAACGCGCCGCCGCCGAGTAGGCCCGGCTTGAAGCCTGGCACCGTGCCCGAACCGCTCGGAGATCGCATGCGCTATTCGAACTTCCTCTTCCCCGAGAGCCGCACGCCTGCCGACGACGGCCGCATCATCGCTGAGACGCTCGCCGAGGCGCGGCTCACCGACGAGCTCGGCTTCGACGTCATCTGGCTCGCCGAGCACCACTTCGACGGCATCTGCGCCTACGTCGACCCGGTCGCCTTCGCCGCCGCGCTCACCCAGGCGACCTCGCGCGCCAGGATCGGCTTTGCCGTCGCTCAGATGGCGCTCCACCATCCCATTCGCTTCGCCGAGCAGATGGCGCTGATCGATCACATGTGCGAGGGCCGGCTGATCGTGGGGCTCGGCCGCGGCACCGCCTACAACATCTACGACTACCAAGGCTTCGGCATCGATCCGGCACAAGCGCAAGCGCGCTTCGAGGAGGCCGAGGCGCTGATGATCGAAGCCTGGAAGGGTGGCCGCGTCGACCACCAGGGCACCTACTTCAACGCGCGCCTGCCGCAGTTGCGCCCCGTTCCGCGGACGCAGCCGCACCCCTACCTGATCCGTGCGGCCGCGAGCGAGCACGGCATGCTCGACATGGCGCAGCGCGGGCGTCCCTTCATGATGAACGTGCAATCGGACGCGGTGATCGCCGAGCGCTTCGACAAGTATCGCCAGGCGCTGCGCAAGGCTGGACACAGCGACGCCAGCGTCGCGGCGCTGGTCGACGAGAGCTGGGTCTGGCGCAATGTCGTCGTCGCCGACACCGACGCTGAAGCCGAGCGCATTGCAGTCCCAGCCTTCACCGCCATGAACGAGCTGCGCACCGCCATGCGCAATCGCGTCGCATCCGAGCAGGGCGTCTCACTCGCGCCGCCCGATGCGACGGCAAAGCCGGCCCGCACCTCGATCGAGCACGGCCTCGTCTACGGCTCGCCGGCGACCGTCGCCGAGAAGCTCGCACCCATCGTGCGCACAGGCGTCGGCGGCATGATCATCCAATTCCGCCTCGGCCCCATGTCGTTCTCCCAGACCGAGCACAGCCTCCGTCTGTTCCAGTCGGGCGTAATGCCGCGTCTTGCCAAGGTGAAGGGGTGAGGAGTCAATTCATGAAGTTCGAGAAGCAGCGCTACCCTTCCCCCTCTCCCCGTACACTGCACTCGTGCGGGGAGAGGGTCGGGG
>JANOJW010000181.1:0-3111 GCA_031418955.1 Hyphomicrobiales bacterium
CCCCGACCCTCTCCCCACGACAAGTGAAGGGTCATGGGGAGAGGGGAAGGACAACCATGACACTCAACCTCTTCCCGTTCACGCTTGCGCTGGCCGACGACGCGCTGGTGCTTGGCCATCGCCTGTCGGAGTGGTCGAGCCGCGCGCCGTCGCTGGAAGAAGACATCGCGCTGTCCAATCTCGGGCTCGACCTGATCGGGCAGGCGCGGCTGTTCTATCAGCTCGCGGCGCAATTCGAGGACCGGGGCCGCAACGAGGACAAGCTCGCGTATTTCCGTGATGCGGGCGAGTTCCGCTGTATCCAACTCGTGCAACTCCCGCGCGGCGACTTCGCGTTCACGATGGCGCGCCAGTTCGTCTACGCGGCGTTCATGCATCCCTATTTCGAGGCGCTGCAGCGGTCGAAGGAGCCGCGGCTCGCCGAGATCGCCGCCAAGGCTGTCAAGGAGATGGCCTATCATGTGCGCCACGCCGCCGAGTGGGTGATCCGGCTCGGCGATGGCACCGAGGAGAGCCGGCGGCGCATGATCGCGGGCCTCGCGGAGGTCTGGCCTTCTACGCATGAGCTGTTCGAGATGGACGCCGCCGAGCAGGCATTGGCGACGGCCGGTGTCGCGCCGGACCGGGCGGCTCTCCGGTCGGCGTGGGAAGCCACCATGGCGCGCGTGCTCCGTGAGGCCACCCTCGAGCGCCCGGCGGGCGGAGCTAAGCACAGCGGCGGCCGTCAGGGGAACCACACGCCGCATCTGGCCCCCATGCTCGCCGACATGCAGTCGTTGGCGCGCACCATGCCCGACGCGAGGTGGTAATGAAAAACCCTACAAGAACTGGGGAGCCGGGGGCTGCGCCCTCTGAACCTCTTCTCGGGACCCCAGTTGCCCACCCGCAACCGGCCCCGGCGCGGGGCGGGAGCCCCTCTCGCAACGCGACACTCGCACGCGCCATAGAGATTGCCGCCACCGTGCCCGATCCCGAGATTCCGGCCGTGACCATCGCCGACCTCGGCATCCTGCGCGGCGTTACGCTCGATGGCGGCTCAATCGTCGTGCAGCTGACGCCGACTTATACCGGCTGTCCGGCCGTGCTGGCGATCGAACTTGCGGTAGAAGCGGCGCTGCGCGAGGCGGGCTTTGCCGACGTGCGCATCGAGCGCGTGTTGTCGCCAGCCTGGAGCACGGACGAGATCACGCCAGCCGGCCGCGAGAAACTCCGCGAGTACGGCATCGCGCCGCCGGTACGACGTGGGACCAAGGGCGCGCGGCTGTTTGCGAGCGAGACCGTCGCCTGCCCGCGCTGCGGCTCGACGCACACCTCACGCATCTCAGAATTCGGCTCGACGGCCTGCAAGGCGCTGTGGCGCTGCGAGGCGTGCCGCGAGCCGTTCGACTACTTCAAGTGCCTGTGACGGTGCCTATGGCCAACGAGTTCCTCGCGCTGCCGATTGCCCAGGTGCGACGCGAGACCGCCGACGCGATCTCGATCGCGCTCGCCGTGCCGCAGACGCTCGCTGAGCGCTTCCGTTTCAAGCCGGGCCAGCATGTGCCGGTGCGCGCGATGATTGGCGGCGAAGAGGTTCGGCGCACCTACTCGATCTGCTCGGGGCCGGGCGATCCGCACCTGCGCATCGCCATCAAGCGGCTCCCCAACGGCCGCTTCTCGACCTGGGCGCACGATACGCTCGCGGCCGGCATGAGCCTCGAGGTGATGCCGCCGCAAGGGCGCTTCGTGCTGCAGCCCGGCGATGGCATGCCGTGCCATCTGCTGGCGATCGCTTCGGGCGCCGGTATCACGCCGATCTTCGCGATGCTGACCTACGCGCTGACGTACGAGCCGCACACGCGCGTCACACTGCTCTACGGCAACCGCACCATGGAGGACGTGATCTTCCGCGCCGCGCTCGAGGACCTGAAGGACCGCCACATGGGCCGTTTCGCTATCGTGCACGTGCTGTCGCGCGAGGAGAGCGAGACGCCGATGCTGGCGGGCCGCATCACGCCGCAAAAGCTTAGCGAGTTCGCGTTGGGCCTCGTCGACTTCGGGAGCGTCGCGCGGGCGTTCGTGTGCGGCCCCGGCCAGATGATCCGCGAGTTGCGCAATCAGCTGTTTGCCATGGGGCTGCCTCGCGACCGCGTGCATCAAGAATTCTTCGCCGCTGGGATTCCTAATGCGCCTTCAGTTGCTCACCCGCAACCGGCGCGTGATGCGCCTTCAGTTGCCCACTCGCAACCGGCGCGTAATGCACCGAAGCATGCTCCGACGCCCGTGGCCGCACAGCAACAACCGGACACGGAAATCAAGGGCGCCCGCGAAATCGTCGCCGTGCTGGACGGCGTCCGCCACCGCATCGAGGCGCGCCACGGGGAGGCGGTGCTCGACGCAGTGCTGCGGGCCGGTATTCGCGCGCCCTACGCCTGCAAGGGCGGCATGTGCTGCACCTGCCGTGCCCGCATCGTCGAAGGCCAAGCGCAGATGCGGCTCAACTACTCGCTGGAGCCGTGGGAAATCGAGAAGGGCTTCACGCTCACCTGCCAGGCGGTGCCGCAGTCGCCGCACTTGGTCGTCGACTACGATGCGATGTAGACTCTGTTCCCCGGCTCTGAGCCTCGGGCTCGCGACCGTGTTCAACCGCGACTTAAAGGTTCAGCAGACGAAGCACTCGGGAGACGGGAGTTCATCCCGTCTCCACTCTGACCCGCAAATCAGCCGCCGAACTTGCGCTGCCACCAACCTTTGCGGGAGGGACCGGTCGGCTCATCGATGGGCGGCGGAGGCGGCGCCACCGGTTGCTCCAAGCGTTGAGCCTCGACCGGTGCCCGACGAACCACCAGCGGCTCGCGCACGGGCTCCGGCGGGGCGACAGACATGGGGGCCGTCATGGCGGCGAGTGCGACCGGCTCGTGGCGCGGGAACTGGCGCGGCGGGGCGGCGATCGGTGGCATGGGCTGGGCCGGCATGTCGCTGTCAGAGTGGACCTGGACCGCAGCCTCGACGCGTTCGGCGCCGGCACTTGGCGCCGGTCCTGGCTTGAAGCCGTCGTCCCAGCTGCGCGCGACAGTGACGGCTGGACCTTCGGGTTGCTCGGCGCCCGGGCGCGCGATTTCCGCGACGCCC
>JANOJW010000182.1:0-43550 GCA_031418955.1 Hyphomicrobiales bacterium
GCCAGCGCAGAGAGGGGCCGCAACCCGGCGCTGCCAAGATCGATCGGCCGGTGACGGATATCAGAATTCTCACAACATAAGCTGGAGGCAGTTCACGATGTTCCGTGAACTCGACTAGCGCGCTATTCGAACATCGAGAACATGGAACCGACCCTGTCGATGCGTCGTTTTCATAAAGCGCGCTGAGAACTCGAATAGGGTGCAGCCATCATGCAGCGTACTGTCAATCGTGCAGAATTGAATAGTCAAACGGTGAACGGCCCACGGGAGTGGCGTGTACCCCGGCGTATTAAGCGCGCGATTGTTGAAACGGCGTCCTGGATACTCGCTGTCGCCTTATTCATCGTTGTCTGGCTTGCATGGGGCGCAGTTATCCTGAGCTGGGGCGGCACGCAGAAGTCAATAGAGTTGGGCCTCGGGTTGGCTTGGTTTCCGCTGTTCATTGCAGTTGGCCGCCTTCGCAAAGCGGCACACCGTCACTTTTTCCCCACTGAGATCGATCTGGTGTTCGCTTCAACGCATGCGTGCCCTCTGAGTAACGACGAGACGGTTAGAAGTTCGTTTTCGTTCAATAGAAGTTCGTTCAGGTGTGTCGCAAGTCGCCCTCCGGGAACGATTGCCGCAGTGGAGCGTTTTTTCGTCAGTGGCACAGATCAGTGCCCCGACACTACCAACTCGGAGAGAAACTATGACCACAAGGCTTGGATTAATCCACATTGCGGTATTGCTGGCTCTGCCTGCCGGCGCCGTCGCACAGACGGTGCCCGCCCCCACGACAACGTTGATGCGCCAAACTTCGGCACGCTGCAGTGTGAGACGCAACGCAATGGGCCGGCGCTTCTCACCACCATCCGAATACGCGTGTTCATGCGCTTCTTCGCATCAAGATGACGTCGCAGCAGGGTGGACAATGGTGCTTAACTGCGGTCGTGGCTAGCTCATGAATTAGAAGGCCGAGCGGCACTGCGAATTCGGCGGGCAGCTTGATCTTGGGCCCGGCGATGTCGATGCGACCGGCGCTCAAGTGCGGAGCGAGTTGTCCCTGAACGAGTGCATTCAATTCTGCGTCCTGCCATACGCGCTCCGTCGCGCGGTCGCCATGCTGCGCACACGACCAGTGAATACATCTCCAAACTGCTGTAGGCTCGACGAATTACGCAAAGTTTGCCGCATGACCGCCAGCAGCACGGAATACGTATTTTTTACCCAATGCGCTAACTCTCGATTGAGGAGTTGCAAGCGTCGCTCGGTCTCGAGGCGACCAGAGATGTCGTGAACGACTTTGGAAATCGCAACCAACTCCCCTTTCGCGTCTGTGACACCTGTCATCGAGATCGAAACATCGATAACGTTGCCGTTCTTATGCCGACGCTTGACATCTTTGGGGCCGGCCGTGCCCACCTGCCTGACGGCAGACATCATCTCCTGATGCGTCAGGACTTCGTCATGGGGGACGAATACTGAAGTCGTTTGACCGACGGCCTCTACCGAGTCATAGTCGAAGAGGCGCTCGGCTCCCTTGTTCCAAGTTTCTATGACGCCATCGGGCGTAATACTGATCAGTCCATCATGAGCGGCGTCTGCAACGCCGACATAGCGGGTCAGTTTTTCTTCTATCGCCTTCAGGGCATCGATGTTCGTTCCCGTTCCGACCCACGCGACGACATGGGCTCCATCACCGCGGACTAGAACCGCACGATTGAGGAACCAGCGATAAACGCCGTCTCTGTCTCGCAGGCGATGCTCGATCTCATACGTCTGCTGGTTCGCCAGCGCGGTTCGCCAGGCATTGGCAGTGCGTAGGCGATCCTCCGGATGCACGCGCGAGCGGGTGTCCTGCTCGCTCGCCTGCCCACCTGCGATGCCGCTGAAGTCATTCCAACGCGGGCTGTGCCAGATGACCACGCCGTCCGGAGAAGCCATCCAGGCGATGTTCGGGATCGCCTCTGCGAGCATGCGGAAGCGCGCCTCACTGGCTTTCAACGCGTCCTCAGCCTGCTTGCGTTGGGTAATGTCGGCGACCACGCTGAGCAGTCGAACCGGCTTTCCGTCTGGACAACGCTCGATGACCTGACCTCGTCCCGATACCCATAGCAACACACAGGTTCAATCCCTGTCGCGCCTACCATTGAAATCAAATGTCTTTACTCTGGTTTATCTTGCTCCCCTTCCGAGGGCGGCGACTTCACTGTGCCAGTCGGTGCAGTGGGTGTGCCAGTCAGGTTCTTTTGTGCCAGCGGTGTCGAGATACTCCAAACCGTGGCATCGACGGTCTTCCGCTCCAAGTGCGCATAGCGCATCACGGCCGTCACCGACGTCCAACCACGGCAGCCGGACCGCCGCGTGGCGTGCCCGAGGCGTCAAATCAGACGTTTTTTTCCACGAGATCCTTCAGAGCGCGTTGTCGAGAACCTGCTCGGCCAACAGCTTCTTCCGGGTTTCGTCCTCGAGCGCGCGGGACTTGGAGTTCCAATTGTACAACGTCGGCGCGCTGATCCCGCGCCGGCGGCACAGGTCTGCCACCCGGGCGCCCCCTCGTGCTCCTTGACGATCCCAATGATCTGGTTCTCGCTGAACCGGCTCTCGCGCATGCTCCACTCTGGAGCCCCCGCCCTCGCCCGTTCTTCAGCCGCGCGCCGCATTGCCGGTTCGCGTATGATCGCGGCGTGCGCCCGCAAGGAGACTCCCGTGCCCGTCAACGTTTCGTTCCTGCAGGATCTGCTCGCGACCGTCGCCGAGCAGGGGCGGCAGTATCTGCCATCTGCTCTCGTCGGAACGCCGAAAGAGGACATCGAGGAACTCGCCAAGGCGCTGGTCTCGGGCCGCGGCGAGGCCTCGGGCGTGGTCATCGCGCGACAGCTGCTCGAAGAGTACAAGGCGCTTGGGGCCGAGGAGCGGCGCGGCTTCTTCCGCCTGCTTGCCGACCACTTCAAGCCGGACGCCGGCGCCGCGCAGGCCGCGGCCAAGGCCTATGCCGCTGAACCCAGCGACCAGACGCTCGCCCGTTTGCAGGCGGCCGTCGAGAGCCCGCGGCAGGAGTTCTTCCGCCGCCTCAACCTCGCGACCGGCGCCACCGCCGAGATCGTCGCCATGCGGCGCGACATGCTGCGCCTGCCGAAGACGGACGCCAACATCGGCGCGGTCGATGCCGATCTGGCGCACCTGCTGGCATCGTGGTTCAACCGCGGCTTTCTCGTCTTGCGCCGCATCGATTGGCAGACGCCGGCGGCGATCCTCGACAAGATCATCCAGTACGAGGCCGTGCACGAGATCCAAGGCTGGGACGATCTTCGCCGCCGCCTCGATCCAGCCGACCGGCGGTGCTTTGCCTTCTTCCATCCCTCGCTCGTCGACGAGCCGCTGATCTTCGTCGAGGTGGCGCTGACGGGCGACATCCCAGGCTCGATCCAGACCGTGCTCAACGAGAAGCGCAAGGCCGGCGTCGCGCTGACCACGCCGACGACCGCGGTGTTCTACTCGATCTCCAACTGCCAGGAGGGCCTGCGCGGCATCTCGTTTGGCAACTTCCTGATCAAGCAGGTGGTCGAGGAACTGGTGCGCGAGCAGCCGCAGCTGAAAACCTTCGTGACGCTGTCGCCGGTGCCGACGTTCGCACGCTGGCTCGACCGGGCGCGCGCCGACGAGAGCGTGGGCGCGGTGACACAGACCGACCGCGTGGCGTTGCAGGTGCTGTCGGACCCAGGCTGGCTCGAGGACCCGGAGGAGGAGGAAGCGGTCAAGGCGCCGCTGCTGGCGCTCGCCGCGCATTATTTCCTGCTCGCGAAATCCGCAGATGGCCGCCCGGTCGATCCGGTCGCGCGCTTTCACTTGGGCAACGGCGCGCGGCTCGAGCGCATCAACTGGCTGGGCGACGTGTCCGAGAAAGGCTTGCGCGAGGCGCACGGCCTGATGGTCAATTACCGCTATGACCTCAAGGAGATCGAGCGCAACCACGAGACCTTCGCCAACGACGGCGAGGTTGTCGCCTCCCGGGCAGTGCGAGCGCTGCTGCGCCCGCCGCCGAAGCCCCGACCCAAGGCCATCGAGCTGAAACCCGCCGAGGCGGCAAAGGGGGACGCGAAGGCCAAGGCTGGACGAGGCGAATAGGGGGCGCGGATCGGGAGTCCTGCCCGCCGTCGGGCTTGGAGCGAGCGGCCGGCATTGCACACGCGCGTTGACGCGGATTGTTCCTTGGCGGCTCTTGTGCGGGGCGGCCAAGCGTGCTGAATTCCCGCGCTAAAGATCATCGCGACGGCGCGCTGCGGCAGGCCCAGTGCGGCGCATCAGGAGACTTTCAATGCGCTATGATGACAAGGACGAGGTCAGCAAGAACCTCGAGGATAAGCGCGGCCAGAGCGGCGGCTCGCCGTTCGGGCGTGGAGGCTTCCCGTTTCCGATGCCCGGCGGCGGCGGTGGCCGCGGCGGCATGAGCATCACCACGATCATCATCCTGGGCCTGCTGTGGTTCTTCTTCGGCTCCAAGATCTTCGGCGGTGGTGATGCAGGCGGCGGCATCCAGTTCCCCCAGCTGCCAAAGGTGGACGCTGGTCCAACGCAGCCCGGCGCTGGCCGATCGCCGTTCGAGATCCCGGGCCTGCCCGGTGGGCAGGGGCGCCCCGTCGGCACACAGGAGGACGAGATGAAGGTGTTCGTCGGCCGCGTGCTGAAGGACACCGAGGATGTCTGGAACCGCATCTTCCAGCAGTTCGGCAAGCGCTACGAGGAGCCCAAGCTGGTGGTGTTCACGGGCTCGTTCCCGACCGCCTGCGGCACCGGCATGGCGGCGATGGGGCCGTTCTACTGCCCGCTCGACCGCAAGATCTACATCGACCTGGCGTTCTACGAGCAGCTGAAGCGGCAGTTCCGCGCGCCGGGCGACTTCGCGCAGGCCTATGTGATTGCGCACGAGGTCGGCCACCATGTTCAAACGCTGCTCGGCATCGCGGACCAGGTGCAGAAGCTGAAGCAGCGGCTGCCCGAGCGTGAGGCCAACAAGGTGCAGGTGCGGATGGAGCTGCAGGCCGACTGCCTCGCCGGTGTGTGGGCGGCCCTCAATCACCAGCTGAAGAACCGCCTGCAGCCGGGCGACATCGAGGAAGGTCTCAATGCCGCCCAGGCGATCGGCGACGACATGATCCAGAAGCAGCAGACCGGCCGTGTGGTGCCGGACGCCTTCACGCACGGCTCGGCGGCGCAGCGCGTGCGCTGGTTCCGCAAGGGCATGGAGACGGGCGAGATCAAGCAGTGCGACACCTTCAACGCCGCGGACCTGTGAGGGCCGTGCACTTGTGAGAAGCGGGGGTAGGCCCCAGGTAGGCTGAGCCTCATGTCCGACCCGTTCTTCATGCCGCTACCAGAGGATGCCGACCCCATGCAGCTGTTCCGCAAGAAGCCCGGGATGCCGACCGCCGACACCGCACTCAAAGGTCGCGAGCAGGCGATCGCGACTGCCAAGACCCACTATCTCAACGGTCGCGAGTTGAAGGGCCCTTACCCGGAAGGCATCGAAACGGCGATGTTCGGCATGGGCTGCTTCTGGGGTGCGGAGCGCAAGTTCTGGGAGCTCGACACCGGCATCCACATTACCGCCGTCGGCTACGCGGCGGGCGTCACGCCGAACCCGACCTATGAGGAGGTGTGCTCAGGGCAAACCGGTCACAACGAGGTGGTGCTCGTCGCCTTCGACCGACAAGCCGTCAGCTACGAGCTGCTCTTGAAGAAGTTCTGGGAGAGCCACGACCCGACGCAGGGCATGCGCCAGGGCAACGACATGGGCACTCAGTACCGCTCGGGCATCTACGTTTATTCCGATGCCCAGAAGGCCGCGGCGGTCGCCTCGAAGGAGACGTTCGGTGCGGCCCTGAAGGCGAAGGGCTTCAACCCGATCACCACCGAGATCCTGAAGGCTCCGCCGTTCTTCTTCGCCGAGGACTATCACCAGCAGTATCTGGCCAAGGTGCCGCACGGCTATTGCGGCCTCGGCGGCACCGGCGTCACCTGCCAGATCGGCACCGGCGTGAAGAGCGGGTGAGCGGGTCGGGAAGCGCCGCCTTGTTCTTGCGGCCGAGACCCGACACGGCACGGAGTGTCGGGTCTTGACGACGCGGTGAAGAGGCACCGCGTCGCCTGCTACCCGACCTACGCACGCAACTCCGTCCGAGCGATTACCCTGGGGTGCCTCACGCCGACAACGCTTGCTCGACGAGTGACGCCTGCTCGCTCGCATGCTTGGAGGCGAGGCCGGTGGCTGTCGCAGCCGACGCCGGGCGGCCGGCATAGCGCGGGCGCTTTGATTTTGCACCGATGTGGTCGAGCACCCACTCGAGCGCGGGCTCGACGAAGAACCAGCCGCCCATGTTCTTCGGCTCTTCCTGGGCCCACACGATCTCGGCGTCGGGGAAGCGGGCGAGCTCGGTCATCAACGCGCGCGCCGGGAACGGGTAGAGCTGCTCGACGCGCATCAGGTAGACGTCGTCCTGGTCGGCAGCCTCCCGCGCCTCGTAGAGGTCGTAGTAGACCTTGCCCGAGCACAGCACGACGCGGCGGATCTGGCCGTCGGGCTTGAGCTTGATCTTCTCAGCCGTCCGCGATTGCGCGTCGTCCCACAACACACGGTGGAAGCTGGTGCCCGTCGCCATCTCGTCGAGGCGCGAGGTGACGCGCTTGTGACGCAGCAGCGACTTCGGCGTCATCAGGATCAGCGGCTTGCGGAACTTGCGCTGCAGCTGCCGGCGCAGGATGTGGAAGTAGTTGGCTGGCGTCGTGCAGTTGGCGACCTGCCAGTTGTCCTCCGCGCACATCTGCAGGAAGCGCTCGAGGCGGGCCGAGGAGTGCTCAGGCCCCTGGCCCTCGTAGCCGTGCGGCAGCAGGCAGACGAGGCCCGACATGCGCAGCCACTTGCGCTCGCCCGACGACAGGAACTGGTCGAAGATCACCTGCGCGCCGTTGGCGAAGTCGCCGAACTGCGCCTCCCACATGACGAGCGAGTTGGGTTCGGCGAGCGTGTAGCCGTACTCGAAGCCGAGCACCGCCTCCTCCGACAGCGACGAATTGATCACCTCGAAGCGGCCCTGATCGGGCGAGACGTACTTCAACGGCGTGTAGCGGCGCTCGCTCGCCTGGTCGATCAGCACGGAATGGCGCAGCGACAAGGTGCAGCGCTAGAAAGCGAGGCCGGAGAGCCGGACGAGGACGCGCTCCTTCAACAACGTGCCGAACGCCAGATGCTCGGCCATCGACCAGTCGATGCCTTCCCCGGTCTCCACCATCTCGCGGCGGCGCTCGAGCAGGCGCTGGATGGTCTTGTGGGGCGTGAAATCCTGCGGGATCGTGGTGATGCGGCGGCCAACGTCCTTGAGCACGTCGAGGGCGACGCCGGTGTTGCCGCGCCGCGCCTCGTCCTCGGGCAGGCCCACGCCCGACCAGCGCCCGTCGAGCCAGTCGGCCTTGTTCGGCTTGTAGCCTTCGGACGCGGCAAGCTCGCCGTCCAGGTGGCTGCGCACGTCGGCGCGCATACCGTCGACCTCGTCGGTGGAGAGAATACCGTCGTCGACGAGCGACTTCGCATAGACCTCGACGGTCGTCGGCCGCGCGCGGATGTTGCGATACATCAAGGGCTGCGTGAACGCCGGCTCGTCGGATTCGTTGTGGCCGTGCCGGCGGTAGCAGACCATGTCGACGACCACCGGCTTCTGGAACTTCATGCGGAACTCGATGGCGATCTTGGCCACGTGCACCACGGCTTCCGGGTTGTCGCCATTGACGTGGAAGATCGGCGCCTCGACCATCTTTGCGACGTCGGTGCAGTAGGGCGAGGAGCGCGAGTAGCGCGGGTTCGTGGTGAAGCCGATCTGGTTGTTGATCACGAAATGGATCGAGCCACCGGTCCGGTGACCTTTGAGGCCCGAGAGGCCGAAGCACTCCGCGACCACGCCTTGGCCAGCGAACGCCGCATCACCGTGGATCAGCAGCGGCAGGACCGGCGTGCGCTCGCCCGGCTCGCAGCCGAGCTGATCCTGCTTGGCGCGCACCTTGCCGAGCACGACCGGGTCGACGATCTCGAGGTGCGAGGGATTGGCGGTGAGCGAGAGATGCACGCGGTTGCCGTCGAACTCGCGATCCGACGAGGCGCCGAGGTGGTACTTGACGTCGCCCGAGCCTTCGACGTCGTCGGGTTTGAAGCTGCCGCCCTTGAACTCGTTGAAGATGGCGCGCAGGGGCTTGCCCATCACGTTGGCGAGCACGTTGAGGCGCCCGCGGTGGGCCATGCCGAGCACGATTTCCTTCAGGCCGAGCTGGCCGCCGCGCTTGATGATCTGCTCGAGCGCCGGGATCAGCGATTCGGCGCCCTCGAGGCCGAAGCGCTTCGTTCCGGTGTATTTCACGTCGGCGAACTTCTCGAAGCTTTCCGCTTCCATCAGCTTGTTGAGGATCGCGCGCTGGCCTTCCTTGGTGAAGCGGATGTCCTTGTCGGCGCCCTCGATGCGCTCCTGGATCCAGCGCTTCTGCACGGGGCTGGTGATGTGCATGAACTCGACGCCGATCTGGCGGCAATAGGTGCGGCGCAGGATCCGCAGGATCTGGCGGATGGTCGCCGTCTCGAGGCCGAGCACCTTGTCGATGAAGATCGGTCGGTCGAGGTCGGCCTCGGTGAAGCCGTACGTCTCCGGGCGCAGCTCCTTGTGCGGCTTCCTGTCGGAGATGCCGAGTGGATCGAGGTCGGCGACGAGATGGCCCATCACGCGATAGGCGCGGATCAACATCAGTGCGCGAAGGCTGTCCTGGGTGGCGCGATAGGTGACGGCGGCCGAGAGATCGACGCCGGAGACCTGCGCGCGGGACTGGATCTGCTCGCGGATCTGGCGCTCGGCGGCACCGTAGTCGCCGGTCAGCGCAGCGACCAGCTCGCCGCCCTGCTGCATCTCCGCGAGCGGACGCGCCCAGGATGGCCCATTGCCGTTGCCGGTCTCGAACCCGCCGCGCGTCTGCTCCTCGCGCAGGCTCTGGAAGAACAGCCTCCACTCGTCGGAGACCGAGCCAGGATTGGCCTCGTACTGGACCTGCATCTCCTCGATGTAGGCAGCGTTAACGCCGTTCAGGAACGAGGTCTGCGCAAAGGCCTGGTTCTGCGGCTGGCGGGTCATGGCGGCTCCGGTTGATGGTGGCGCGACGGGTCAGGCGCCGACGCGGGCGCCTATGATGATTCTGCGGCTCACATAGTACGGTTCGGGGCGAGGATTAAGGCCTATCCAGAAACTGAGTATGGCGGACAGATCTCCACGCGCCCACGTCGCGGTTCCCCGGACGCCAGCCGGCCATCGGCCGGCGATGAGCGATCCGGGGTCTTTCCCAGCGCGGGAAGGCACAAAGGTTCGGCAGTCGAGGCGCGTCGCGTGCTTCCGACGACCGGGATAGACCCCGGATCGGCGACCGCGGCCCGATGGGCCGCTGCCGTCCGGGGAAACGCGACACGCTCGTCCCGGCCAGATGTGCCGAGGACGGCCCCAATCGGTGTCAATTACCCGACGAGAGCGCTTGCGGGCCCGCCCAATCGACGATGTCGGGTGCCTGACACCGGTTCCCGGAGCTCATCGGCGTTTTGCGGCGCTCTTGAATACCATGGCGACGACCGCACCGAAAATCATTCCAAGCACGGCTCCTGGCGACGCGATGAGCAGGCTTACTCCAAGCTTTCGAATGGATTCGTCGGCGGCCAGGCTGCTCCAAAACCATAGGATAAGCGCGGTGACGCTGATGTAGGCACCGACGACAATCCAGCTAGACGCTGTACGCCAAAGGGTCAGCGCGAACCCGAGTGCGCACGCGAAGATGAAGGCAATTGGAAAGACGGCGACAAATGCCGCCGCAGCTAGGCCACCCATCAGTCCTCCGGTACGGCTGTTGGGGCTCATTGCCCCAGCCCGGCACGCGAGATTTCACGCAAGATGCGTGCCGCGATAGGCCTCCGCCAGCGGCGCGGAGAGGCCGATGGAGGCTAGCTCCATTGTTCCGGCGGGGCTGATCGCTTGCGGGTTTTCCGGCCAGACGCCGTCCGTGCCGCGACGCAGGAGATGCGCGCCGATGCTCCCGGATTCGACGACCAGGATTTCGGTGACGCTCGGCAAGGTCGCCAACAGGGCCACGTTGTTCCAGGTGTCGCCGGCGTTGGACGGCGACAGGATTTCGACGACGAGGATCGGGTCTGGCGTCTTGTGCACCTGGGCCCGGTTCGGCGTGCAGGTGACGGCGATCTCCGGGATGCGGAAATTCCAGTTGGCGCGGAGCTTGGGCTGGATGCCCGGCGCGGTCACGACGCGGCAATTCGGGCGCGACGTGATCGCATGGTTGGCCAGCAAGTAAATCAGCCTGGCGTGAAGGGTGCCAAAAAGTGTCGGTGGCCACGTCCTGGACACGAAGGGCGCCGTCGACGAGTTCATAGCGCCGTCCGGCGCCGTCGCCTGGCCCAGCCAGGAACTCGGCGACGGTCATCAGGCTCGGGAGCGTTTGGGCGGCGGAATTCATGCCATCACGCTACCACGCCAAGGCATCGAAAAAACGACGTCGGCGTGGAGGAACAGGATGCCTCTCCGCGCCAAATTTCGGCGCCGCTCACCGGCAGATCAAGACGCCGGTCACCGGCAGATCAAGACTGGCACCGGGCTCAGCGTCACGACCTTGTTGGCCTGACTGCCGAGCAGCATGCGGGCGATGCCACGGCGGCCGTGCGAGGCCATCACGATCAGATCGCAGCCGAGCGACTTTGCCGCCTCGACGATGCCTTCGGCCGGCTGCTGATCCTTGATGTGACGGCTGGCGCATGGATAGGCCGCCTTGCGCGCGACCTCCGCGACGCCGTTGAGGGTCGACTGGGCGTTCTCCGCCATGCTGCGGTCGTAGTCGTCGACCGGGAATGCGATCATGCCGTCGCCCGACACGATCGCGCTCCACGGCTCGGTGACTGTGACGGCCGTCACCTTGGCATTCAGCGCGCGGGCGAGCGCGATGCCTTGTCCGACCGCCTTCTGGGCAAGCTCGGAGCCGTCCGTGGCGATGAGAATGTTCGTGTACATGAGTGCTGCTCCTCCGGAGCAAGAGTTCAGTCGCTGTTCAGATGGTGATGTCGATGCGCTGCGACAACGGCGTGGCAACGCAGGGTGGTGCGGCACGGCAGCGCGCGAATCGGATAAGGTCGCCCCAATCGATGCCACGCGAGGCCGGAGCCATGACATTGCACCCAAGTTTGTTCCTGACCGCGATGGCGCTCATCCTGATCAGCGTGCCGCCCGTGCTCGGGCACGACCGGGCGTACGACCGGGGTCGCGTCGTTGCCGTGGCGCCGGCCTATGCGCCCGATCCGATCCAGGGCGTCGGCTGCTACTGGGCGCGCCAGCGAATGTTGTGCAGCCGCCACTGCTATTGGCAGCCGGACGGCCGGCGCTATTGCGTCGAGCGCGAGCGGCAGGCGCGGCGCGAGCACGTGCCGGTGTATTATGCGCTGCCCAGCTACGACCGGCACGGCCGGCCGATGAAGTAGTCCCGATCATGTCCCCGAGTGCTCCGCCCGGTTCGAGCGCCAAGCTGCAGACGTATGCTGCCGCATTCGGGGGTCTGTTCGCCGCGATTGTCGTTCCCTCGCTGATCCTGCGGCCGCCGCCTCCGCACACCCTTTTTGCGATGCTGGTGCTCGGCGGGTTTCTGGCCCTCCTCGCCGCCTATGATCTCGACCAATTCCGCTTGCCCGACTGGCTGACACTGCCGCTGTTGGCGCTCGGGCTCGTGTTTGCCTTGTTGGACAACGTCGTGTCCGCACAACGCCATGCCGTCGCTGTGCTTTTGGCGGGTGCGGGGCTCTGGCTGTTCGGTCGCCTTTATCACGCGCTGCGCGGCCGAGAGGGACTTGGGCTCGGAGACGTCAAGCTGTTTGCCGCGCTCGGCGCCTGGGTGGGCCTCGGCGACCTGCTCGTGGTGCTGCTGATTGCTTGTCTCTCCGCGTTGTTCGTGATCACGATCGCTCGTTCGGCCGGTCGCGATATCGATGCGGCGACGCCGGTCCCGTTTGGCGTGTTTCTTGCGCTTGGTGGCTGGACGACCTGGCTCTATGGTCCGTTCGATTGAATGGCTTGGACTCCATGACTGCAGTGATGACAACGGCGCACTCGACCCGGACGACACCTCGGCACAATGGCGGCGAGGCGGGTTTCACGCTGCTCGAGTTGCTGGTGGCGCTCGGCATCCTGGTGTTGCTCGCCGCCGTGGTCGGTCCGCAGGTCGCCGGATATCTGAGCCGCGCGCGCACCGATACGGCACGTGTGCAGCTCTCGGCGGTCGCCAGCGCGCTCGAACTCTACGCGCTCGACAACGGCGGCTATCCGCGCCCGGAAGCGGGCTTGCGGGCACTGATGGAGCCGCCGGCGGGGTCCGCACGCTGGCGGGGGCCCTATCTGGTCAAGGCCGAGGGCCTCGTCGACCCGTGGGGGCGGCCGTATCTTTATCGCGTGCCCGGCCGCAACCGCGCGTTCGAGGTCTATACCCTTGGCCGCGACAATGCGCCGGGCGGCACCGGCGAGGACCAGGACGTCACCAACTGAGTGTCCTTCATGCCCCAAACTGAATCACCCCGCCTGCGCCTCGGCATCACGCGCGCGCTGCCCGAGCCTGTGCTCGACATGATGCGCGCCCGCCACGACGTGTGGGTGAACCCGGACGACCGGGTGCTGTCGCCCGACGAGCTGATGCAGGCGGCCGGCGCCAACGACGCGCTGATCGTCACCGCGTTCGACCGGTTCGATGCCGACGTCATCGCGCGGCTGCCGGCGTCCTTCCGGATCCTGTCGACCTTTTCCGTCGGCAATGAGCACATCGATCTGGAGGCCGCCCGACGCCGTGGCTTGGCCGTGCTGTCGACGCCCGACGTGCTCAGCGACTCGGTCGCCGAGATGGCGATCTTTCTGATGCTCGGTGCTGCACGTCGCGGCCATGAGGGAGCCCGCCTCATCTACGAGCGGCGCTGGACCGGCTGGACGCCGACGCAGCTCATCGGCGCGCAAGTCAGCGGCACGCGGATGGGCATCCTCGGCATGGGGCGCATCGGCCGCGCCATCGCGCAGCGCGCGCGCGGCTTCGACATGCCCGTCCACTATCACAACCGCCGCCGACTGGAGGCAGCCCACGAGGCCGGCGCTATCTACCACGACACGGTGGAGGGGCTGCTTGCGTCGAGCGACGTGCTGGTGCTCGCCGCGCCCTCCTCGCCCACGACCCGCCGCGTGCTCGATACCACCCGAATCGCGCGGCTCCCCGAGGGCGCGATCGTGGTAAACATCGCCCGCGGCGATCTCGTCGACGACGATGCGCTGATCGCGGCGCTGAAGGCTGGTCGCATCGCCGCCGCCGGCCTCGATGTGTTCGACAACGAGCCACGGCTCGACCCGCGCTATCTGGGGCTCGACAGCGTGTTCCTGCAACCCCACCAGGGCAGCTCGACACTGACCGCGCGTCGCAAGATGGGGGCGATCCTGCTCGACGGCTTTGCGGCGGTGCTCGCCGGGCGGCCAGCCGTCAACCGGCTGGTTTGACATACATGGAGCCAAATCCCGGCGATTGCGATTTTATGCTCGGCATTTGCCAAGCGCGCCATTGCCCCTTTGCGCAGTGCGGCCGGCTTGCCATATAAGGACGTCAAGGCGGCAGGGCGACGCTTTGACAGACGAACCGCTGGCCAGGCGCACGACACTTGCGCCCCATCTTCACCCAACGAGGCACTCGACACATGCCCTGGAGCAACAATAGCGGCGGCGGCGGCGGCTGGAAAAGCGGCGGCGGCGGCAACAATAGCGGTGGTGGCGGTGGCGGTGGCCCTTGGGGCCAGGGACCGTCGGGGGGCGGCGGCGGCGGCAGTCAGCCGCCCGATCTCGACGAGATCCTCAAGCGCGGGCAGGACCGGCTGAAGCAGGTCACCGGCGGCGGCGGACTGAGCGGCCTTGCCATGGCGCTGCTCGCGCTCGCTGCGGCAGCCGCCTGGCTGCTGTCGGGCTTCTACACCGTGCGCACCAACGAAGTCGCCCTCGAGATGCGCTTTGGCGAGTTCAAGCAGAGAAAGGGCGAAGGCCTCAACTACAACTGGCCCTATCCCGTCGGCTCCGTGATCAAGCTGCCGGTCACCGACGTGCGCAACGTCGAGATCGGCTCGACGCCGATCGATACGCGGCGCGGCAACAACCAGTCGCTGCAGACCACCGACAGCCTGATGTTGACCGCCGACGAGAACATCGTCGACGTCGGCTTTTCGGTGCAGTGGCGTATCAACGCGCAACGACCGCAGGACTATGTGTTCAACATCGAGAAGCCAGACGCATCGATCAAGGCGGTTGCTGAAAGCGCCATGCGCGAGGTGGTCGGCCGACGTCAGTTGAGGAACGTGCTCCCCAGCGAGGTACCGCCCACTCCTGCGGTTGCACCAGGCACGCCCGCAGTTCCCGCCCTTGCGCCGGGTGCCACCGCTCCGGCGGCCGTTGCTGCCGTCACCGCGCAGAACGAGATCATCGACGAGGTCCGCAAGGCTATCCAGGGCACGCTCGACCAGTACGGCGCTGGCATCGTCGTCGAGCGAGTCATCATCACCCGCATCGGCCCGCCGGCTGACGTGCTCAAGGCCTTCACCGACGTGCAGGCTGCCGTCCAGGAGCGCGATCGCCTTCAGAACGAGGCGCAGACGCACGCCTCGAGCGTCGTCCCGCGTGCCAAGGGGCAGGCCACCCAGATCACCATCGAGGCGGACGCCTATCGCCAGCGGCTCACTGCCGAAGCTCTGGGTGCTGCCTCCCGCTACAAGCAGGTGCTGGACGAGTACTCCAAGGCGAAGGAAGTGACGCGCGAGCGGATGTTCCTCGAGACCATGGAGCGGGTGCTCGGCGGCACCGACAAGATCCTCATCGACAAGCAGTCCGGTGGCGGCGGCGTCGTACCCTATCTGCCGCTCAACGAGCTGCAGAAGCGCCCCGCCGCTCAGCCGAAATAACGCCAGCACCGTCGGAGACTTTCCATGAGCCCTATCCGCATGCTGCTGGCGATCCTGATCGGCGCCGGCGCCTTTGTGTTCTTCAACTCGGCCTTCATCGTGCCGCAGACGGCCTCCGCGCTGGTGTTTCAGTTCGGCCGCCTCGCCCGGCCCGCGATCGCCACCCCGGGCCTCTACTTCAAGTGGCCGTTCATCGAGACCGTGACGTTCATCGACAAGCGGGTGCTCGACAACGATCTGCGCCCGCAGACGGTGCTCGCCTCCGACCAGAAGAACCTCGTGGTCGACGCCTTCACCCGCTACAAGGTCATCGACCCGTTGAAGTTCTTCCAGGCGTTGAACAACCAGCGCCTCGCCAACCAGACGCTCGAGCGCATCGTCAACGACCGCGTCCGCTCGGTGCTCTCCAGCGCCACGACGACGCAGATCATCAATACGAATCGCGCAGCGCTGATGGAGGAGATCCAGCAGCAGGTGAACCGCGAGGCGAAGGCGCTCGGCATCGAGATCGTCGACGTTCGGCTCTCCAAGGTCGAGCTGCCGCCGGAGACGACACAGGCCGTGTTCCGCCGCATGACCACGGACCGCGAGCGCGAGGCCGCGGCACTGCGGGCGCTCGGCGCCCAGCTTGCGCAGAAAATCCGCTCGGAGGCCGATGCCGAGGTGCAGGTCATCCTCGGCACAGCCAACAAAGAAGCCGACGAGCTGCGCGGACGCGGCGAAGCCGACAAGACGCGCATCATGGCCGAGGCGTTCGGCCGCGATCCGGAATTCGCCGCGTTCTACCGCTCGATGCAGGCCTATGAGGCGAGCTTCCAGAAGGGCGACACGCGCATGATCCTGTCGCCCGACAGCCCGTTCTTCCGCTACTTCAACCAGTCGACGCCACCGGCTTCCCGGCGCTGATCGGACGCGAGCCCCCCCGATGTCGGATCTCATCGTGGCGCTGGGTCTCGTCCTGGTGATCGAGGGCCTGATCTGGGCCGCCTTCCCGCGCCTCGGCCTGCGCATGCTGACGGCCGCATCGGAAATGCCGGAGCAGGCGCTGCGCCTCTCTGGCATCCTGGCGCTCGCCTGCGGTGTGCTGGTGGTGTGGCTGGCGCGGTGAACTCTGCGCCGAGATTATTCAACTGGGCACGCTTCCCCTCGTCCCGCCGCCGTCGGGCGACCGGAAGGGCCGTTAACTGATTCACAGTTCAAAGAGCGGCCCCCGAGCACAGACCGGATCGCTGTGGACACGATCCGACCGATGCCTGGTGGCTTGTCCCAGATCATGAGGCAACTCAGGCGCATGGGCATAAGTTTCGGTGCCGCTTGCGTGGACCACGGTTAATCGCGGGGATAGATTTGCCAGCCGGTCCAGGCATTGCCCGGGTGCACCCGACGGGTCGTCCCGCCACCGACAAGCCCGAGCCGCTCGATCATCGCGCCGGGGTCGGCGTTTCCGGCTTCAGCTTCGCTGGCCGATTGGTGCCGCGGGTCAGCAGGTGATCGCCCGGCAGCAGGCGCTGGTCGAGCTTCAAGCCGGCGCGGCGCCCGTCGGCCCAGGCGATCTCGCCGGTCAACTCGCGGCTGCCGATGGTCAACGAGACACGCTCGCCGGGCTTGGAGCGGCGGTCCATCTCGAGCCCCAGTCCCGACAGCGACGCATCGCGGATGACCACCGACACCGTGCCGTTGGGAAACCTCGCGATCGCGTCGGCCCGCATGTCGTGGCGCGTCTCGCGTCGGCGCTCGGCCCAGCCCGGGATGGTGACGCGGCCGTCCGGGTCGAGGCACGGCTGCCGGCCGGCCTCGGCCTGCGCCAGCAGATCCGTGACGCGCAATTCCGTCGCCTGCGCTGGCACGCGGTCCAACGCTTCGATGGCGCTGAGTGCCGCACGCGCCGCCGCGCACGTTCGCCGCCAGGCGTCGGCCAGGATCTCCGGATCGACGAGGTTCGAGCCGGCCGCCTGCTCGGCGAACGACGCGCTCATGCGCTGCGCCAGCGCCAGACGCGCCGCATAGGATTGAAGCGCGTGACAGACCTCGACGTCGACGTCCTCGCCGATCAGCCGTTCCAGTGCGGCCGCAAGCGTGGTCGCCGGCGGCGGCACATAGACCGCCAGCGCCTTCGGGCTCGGCGCGTCGGGGCCACCTGCCTCGATCGCATTGGCGAGGCTGGCCGCTGCCGCGATCAGCACGGCCGCGTTGACAATCTCGGCCTTCAACGCGCGCGCATAGCGCAGCGGTCGGCGATCGGCAGCAGGCAGGTCCGGCCGGTTGCTGCGGAAGCGCTCGAAGGCCTCGTACTCGGCAAGCTCAGCCGCGACCTCGGCGAATTCGTTCACGTCACGGCTCCACGCGTTGGTGGCTGGCGTTGCGCCACGCGCGAGATCGTGACCGAACTTTCCTAGCAATTCCTGAACGCCCGCCCCGCAATGCGCCGGATTGCGCTGGAACAGACACTAAGCAGGTTGCGCTGATGTCCCAGCCGGTCGACCGTCTGAAAGCCGACAGTCGACGGCGGACGTGATGGGCCAAGTGCGGTCGTTGGCGGCGGGCGTGATGTAGGGCGCAATAGCGCGTCCGCCGACCGTTCCATCGCCTCAACGTCACCGCGCGTATTGCGCCGACCTGCAGCGGTGACCGTCGCGGCGCGATACGCGCGTTCGATGCGGCACGGGTGGAAAGCATGGTGCGCGCGCTATGGCGCCCTACGACGCGAGGACCGTTCCGGGGCACGCGCGCCGCCTCACTCGCCGAACGTGGCAGTTTTGGTCGGAGACCGTCGCGTGTCGGCCGTTGGCCGAGCGACGACAGCTCGCTCACCGGTTCACGGCCAACAGCACGCCAGCGAGCAGGGCCAGCAGGCCGACGCTCGCGTAGGCCAGATCATAGCTGCCCGACCCCAGGATCACGAGGCTCATGAGTGACGGCAGCACCATGACGCCTGAAAACATGCACGCCGCGCCGAGCCCGGTCGCCTCCGTGCGCTTGGTCCCGCCGAGCCGTGCGTACTCACCATAGGCGATGCCTGTGAAGCCGCTCGCGGTGGCGCCGGCCGTGACGCACACCAGGATCACCAGCACCGGCGCCCAGCCCGGCCCGAACTCGCCAGCCAGAACAGCCATCACGCAACTGATCGCGCCTTGCAGAGCCAGCAGCCAGCGCGCCGGTACCACGTTGTCCGCAAGCCAGCCCCAGATCGGCCGCGAGATGACGCCCGCGATCTGGTAGGCCGCCAGCGCTTGGCCCGCGCCAACGAGATCGAAACCGGCCGCCGTGGTCAGGTGTGTCGTCATGTAGACGATGAAGCACAGCTGCATCCCCGAATACACGAACGACGCAAAGGACAGTGTCTGCAGCGCCGTGTTGCCGCGCAGCAGGCGCAGCGGCTCGAACAGTCCGCGGGCGTCATCGTGCTCGGGGTCGCGATGCCGGTCCCAGGACTTACGCACGATCAGCAGCCACGCCATCAGCAGGCCGATCGGCGCGATCTGCAGCAGCAGTGTCGTCCGCCAGCCGTAGTGCTGCGCTAAGGGAGGCACCAACAGCCCCGCCAGCACGCCGCCGAGCGGCACGCCGATCTGGCGCAGCGACAGCACGACGTTCATCTTGGAGGGCGGCGTCTGCGGCACCAGCAGGTGCGTGCTCGCCGGCGCTGTCGCGCCATAGGCAAGGCCCATCAGGCAGGCAGCGAGCGCGATGCCCGCAATCGTCCCCGTGGCTGCCGTGCCGATCATCACGAGCGTCGCCACCAGCACGCCGAGGCTGACCGCCACCGCGCCGCGCCGCCGGATCGTGCCGGGCGAGAACAGCGCGGAGAAGATGCCGACCCCGTACACCATCGAGATGAAGAACCCGATCAGCGCCGGGTGCACGCCGAGATCGCGCCCGACCGCAGGCGCAACCGCGGGCAGCGTATAGGCCGCCGCCGTCGCCAGCGTCTGCACGGCGAGGGTGGCGAGCAGCGGCCACAGCGGAAAGCGCAGCACGACCGCCGTAGCTGGCGTCGGCGCGGCCATTTGCGGCGATGGCGCGTCCCGGCCCGGCTCGTCTGTGCGTGTCGTTTGCATGCAGCCAATCGATGCAGCGCCGGCGGTACCTGCCCCGGAGATTGACTGAAGCCGAACTCCGCGGCGGCCGCAAGGCACGCCCCCGCGCCGCTCCCATGTCCGGCCATGCAATCTGTTTGACGTCCGGCGGCGGGGTTCAGACCCGCCCGCAGCGCCGTGCCGGGCCCCCGCCTCACGCCGCCGTGCGCAACCGCTCGGCATGCCAAGACGCCGGCACGACGCCGATCAGGCCTAGCGCGGGTTGCGGTCCGGCTGCGGCGAGCCGTGTCGGATCGAGGCTCCACTTGGCGGCGACCTGCATCACCTGCATCTCGGTCGGGTAGATCACGGGTTCCACGTCGCCAGGCTTGCGGCGCCCCGAACCTCGCCCCCCGCGCACCTCGTAGAGCTTCAACCCCAGCGCCTTCTCTTCCTTGGTCGGCTTGCCCTTGTTCCAGATCGGCCCCTGGTCGCTGATGGCAAAGGCGCGGATCAACTGGCCATCGATGATGCGGGCCCAGGCGAAATGATCGATGTCGGGGCAGCTCGAGTAGTAGTGCACCTCGATGAAGGTGGCGCCGAGATCGACGAGCAGCGGCATCGTCTTTTCCGCGAACGCGGCCCCGAGCGGCTGCGGCAGCGACAGCCCCACGACGAACGTCCAACCATTGACCGGCGGCGAGATGAACACGCGGCCCGGGCCATACTCCGGGCTGTAGACGGTGCCGAGCCCGGTGCTCCAGTTGGCGCTTTCGACATGGGACAAGGCCAGCGTCTCGACCACGCGTTGGGTATCGCGCGTCCGCACGGCGAGCCACGTCATGCGATAGCCGAACGGCGGCGGCAGGTCCGGCGTCTGGGCAAAGATCAGCCGCCCGGCGCCGACACGCGGCGCGAGTACGTAAGCCGCGACCGTGATGGTGACAGCGATCAGGGCGATGATGACGGCGGCAGCCAGCACGATGATTCGAGTCTCCCCCGCAGGCCCGTGCTATCGGCCCGTTCGCGCGTCCCAGCAAGCGCCGGCCGCACCCCGCCTGGGGAAAAGGCCAAGCCCTGTGGCGGCGCTGCACGCCCCGCACGGGAACTCGTGACAGCCCTCGCCATGGCGCGGATCGGCGAATGCGGCTATGAGACCATCGGTCAAACGACCGCCGACCTCGATCAGAGCCCAGTCCCATGAACCGCCCCGAGCGCATCGAGACCGATACTGCCCGCACCCTGCGCGAGATCGGTGCCAAGGCCCGCGCCGCCCAAGCTGTACTCTCCGTCGCGCCGACCGCCGCCAAGAACCAGGCGTTGATCCAGGCGGCACGGGCGCTCCGGACGCGAAAATCCCAGATCCTGACCGCCAACGCTCTCGACCTGACGGCGGCGCGCGAGCGGGGCACAGCGGGTGCGTTCCTCGATCGGCTGGCGCTCGACGACAAGCGCATCGAGGCGATCGCCCGGGGCCTCGAGGAGATCGCGGCGCTCGCCGACCCGGTCGGCACGATTATCGCCGACTGGGAGCGGCCCAACGGCTTGCGCATCGAACGCGTGCGCACGCCGCTCGGCGTCATCGGCATCATCTACGAGAGCCGCCCCAACGTCACCGCCGACGCCGGCGGCCTGTGTCTCAAGGCCGGCAATGCGGCGATCCTGCGCGGCGGCTCCGAGAGCTTCCATTCGAGCCGGGCGATCCATGCCTGCCTGGTTGCTGGACTGCTGGCTGCGGACCTGCCGGAGGCGGCGATCCAGATCGTGCCGACCACGGACCGCGAAGCTGTCGGCCTGATGCTCGGTGGTCTCGACGGCAACATCGACGTGATCGTGCCGCGCGGCGGAAAAAGCCTCGTCGCGCGCGTTCAGGACGAGGCGCGTGTGCCCGTGTTCGCGCATTTGGAGGGCATCTGCCACGTCTACGTCGATCGCGGCGCGGATTTGGAGCTCGCCGTGCCGCTGGTGGTCAACGCCAAGATGCGGCGCACCTCGATCTGCGGCGCGGCCGAGTGCCTGCTCGTCGACCGTGGCGCGCACGAGGATTACCTCACCCCCTTGGTCAAGGCGCTTCTCGAGGCCGGTTGCCAGGTGCGAGGCGATGCAGCGACCGCGGCGTGCGACTCCCGTGTCAAGGCCGCCACCGCGGACGATTACGGCAAGGAGTTCCTGGACGCCATCATCGCGGTCAAAGTCGTCGACGGCGTCGACGAGGCGATCGCCCACATCGCACGCTACGGCTCGCAGCACACCGACTGCATCGTCACGGAATGCAACGGCACGGCTGCGCGGTTCGTCGCGCGCGTCGACAGCGCCATTGTACTGGTCAACGCCTCGACGCAGTTCGCCGACGGGGGCGAGTTCGGCATGGGCGCTGAGATCGGCATCGCCACGGGCCGTATGCACGCGCGCGGCCCCGTCGGGGTCGAGCAGCTGACGAGCTTCAAGTACGTGGTGCGCGGCACGGGGCAGATCCGGGCGACGTGAGCCCGTCCCGCGTCCGTTCAGCGTGCGGGCTCTTCCGAGGCCTGTGCTCCATTGGATCCGACCGCCGCGACCGGTGACGTCATGAACCGGGCGGCTGCGTCGGCCGCCGCCGCGAGGTTGCCCTTGCGCGTGAAGCCCGAGCCGCCGCGCGCCCCGAAATCATGGTCGCCGTCGCCGAGCCAGGCGATCTCGATGGATTTCGACAGCGCGTAACCCTCGACCTCCTCGCGGGTGCCGAACGGATCGCGTTCGCCCTGCACGATCAGCGCCGGGCAGACGAGGTGTTCCAGATGCGCGGTGCGTGTGGCTTCCGGTGTGCCGGGCGGGTGGAAGGGATAGCCGAAGCACACCAGACCGCGGATCCGCGCCTGCTCGTGCATGTTGCCGGCGACGAAACTCGCGACACGCCCGCCCATCGACTTGCCTCCGATGAACAAGGGGCCGCGCGCGGCCCGCCGCGCCTCGACGATTGCGGTCTCGAAGGCGGTCCCGAGCGTCTCGGCCTTCGGCGCGGGCTTGCGCTTGCCCGTCGTGCGCCGCGAGACCATGTAGGGGAACTCGAAGCGCAGCACTTCGATTTGGCGGGCGGCGAGCAGGTCCGCCATCTCGTTCATGAAGCGGCTGTCCATCGGCGCGCCTGCTCCGTGCGCGAGCAGCAGCGTGGCGGCGGCATCGCCGGCAGGTTCGGTGACGAGAAAGGGTTCCATGCGCCTTCATCGACGAGCCGACCGCGATTGGCAAGGCGGCATTGCCGACGCACCACCCGCCGTCATGACTGGTCACGCAGCTGCCGCATCGCCCACCGGGCCGCTTCCGGCACCGGCTCGATGATCGGCACCGGGGAGCGCGCGGCGATGGCACGGGCTGCTCGCGAGAGCGGCCCCCCGCCGATGACCACGGCTTCGGCGCCATCGACCATGATGCAGCGATCAACCAGCTCTGCAAGTGCTGCCTCGAGTGCGGCCGCGTCCGCAGTCAATACGGCCGGGTCTTGCGCCGTGACCTGGATGCTGGCGAGCTGGCCCGCAAAACCCAGCATTTGCACGCGGGCGCGGATCGCTGGCGCCAGTAGCGGTGTTGTGGTCGCAATCGAGAAGCGCCGCCCCCGATCGGCAGCCAGTCGTATCGAGGCTTCTCCGATCCCGATCACAGGCACTGCCAACCGCTCGCGCAATGCGTCCGCCGCGGGGTCACCGAACGCGGCGACAATCACCGCATTGCCCGTCATGAGTCCTTGAAGATCCAGGACGGCATCGGCGGCAATAGCGAGCGCGGCTGGATCGACGATCAGCGATGCCCCGGTGCGCGCCGTGATCCCCGTGACCGTGACATCTGCGGGCACGGCCATGCGCGCCATCTCGACCATCAGCGCGGTCGTGGCGGCAGACGTGTTCGGATTGACGATCTGAATATGCACCAGGGAGACCGAAACGGCAGGCGATCGTCCCTGTCAAGCCGGCACCTGCACACATGAAATATTATGCCCGGTCAGGCCTGCTCGGTGAGGCGCGCGTGCGTACGCAGCGTCACCGCCGCCAGCACCATGACGGCGAGAGCTGAGAACAGGAACACCTGGTGGGCGGCCCAGTCCGGGCGGCGGGAGAGGAGCTTGCCGCTCAGCACGAGGAACGCGAGACCGCTGGCCGCCAACACGCCTTGCCCGATCGTGAGGGGGACGGCGAGGCGCACGAGCATCGCTCGGGTCGTATCACCCGCATCGCGCACGAGCCGAGCGAACTCGTAGGAGAGGGCGGCAAGCAGCGCGAAAGCCAGCGCATACTGCCAGCCGTGCTGCCATCGCAGGCCCGTCAGCGGCGTCAGATAGAGCGCATGCATGGCGATCGCCGACCACGCGTAGGCGGCGCCGAGCGCGCGCGCATTGCGGTGGAGTGCCTGCTCGACCACGTCGCGCGGCGGCGAAGCAGCGGTCGATCGCCAGTCAGGCAGGTTCGAGAGCAGGACCGCCATGATCGCGGTGGCGACGAACAGGCATGCGGGCGGCACGATCATGCCGACACGTCCGCGAGCGGCGGCATAGACCATCAGCGCCACGGTCGAGAGGATCGCGGCGATGAGCAACGGGGTCTGATCGCGCGATGTCATGGGGTGCACCTCGCCTCGCTGCCGTGAAGCCGCCGCCAGCTGTCGCCGGTCGGCAGCATCAGTCCTTCCTCAAGGTCCGAAACGCGTTCCAGCTGATCGCTGCAACTGCCATGGCGCCGAAGAAGAACACGTTGTTGGCCGCCCAGTCCTGCCAGCCGACGCGCTGGCCGGCTTCCTTGGTGAAGCGCCACATCTTGCCGTCGATGACGAGCCCGCCCATCACGATCACCATGGCGAACATGAAGAACAGCGACAGGCCATAGGCGATCTTCGCCATGCCGATGTCGCTGGCGCCAGCCTCGGCGTCCTTGCGCAGGGTCGCTGAAATGAACAGGCACAGACCCGCCAGGACGAAGAAGCCGAGGAAGAAGGCGAACCATTCGCGCCAGCTCAGGATGAAGGTGTAGGTCGCCAGCAGCGACAGCGCCGCCCAACTCCATATGAGCCCGATATGGCGGAAGCATGAGCTTGCCTGCAGCGCGATGTCGGCGCGCGTGGCAGGCTCCCGGTGCTCCTGGAACGACGCCAGCGCGACGAAGATGCTGACCGCCGCGGCGATCGCCATGTGAATGTAGTAGGCCTTCGTTGCAGCGGCCACGATCATGGCCGCGATGCTGAAGCCGATGCCCAGCATCCAGATGACTTGCGACATTCTCCCCCTCCCCGGTGGTTTGAGCGGACCTTGCCAGTGCAGGCTTTACCAGTCGTTAACGACCGTCGACAGAAGGGAAGCGTCACTTGGGCTTTGGCTGCAGCGCCTTGAGTTTGGCGAACGGGTGAATGCGGTCGTCGACAGCCGGGGCCGCCTGCGTGAGATCGAGGGCGGCGTTAGGGCTCCGCGGATAGGGATCGAGGGCGGCGGCGATCTCCTGGTAGACGATATCGCCGAGGTCGATCGAGCCATTGCGGATCGGCTCGATGAGCGGGGCCTCGACGGTGTCGGTATCGTCAGGATCGCCGTCGCCGTCCGGAACGCGCGGCATCTGCTCCATGGGCACGAGGTCGATCTCGAGGGCCAAATCGAGTGCCGCAGGCACGGGATCGAGCGTGACGACGCAGGCCTGCGTCACGTCGGCGAACAGTTTACCGGTCAGCCGATAGCGGCCGGCGCCGCGCGACAGCAGCCGCCCCTTCAATTCGACGCGCGTGACCTCCAGCACCGCGAGAGCCACGGCAAGTTCGCGACAGTCCTCTGGCGTGGCGCGCCGCGCCAGCGGGAGTCCTCCGTCGGGGATCTCGGCGACAGCCGCGGACCAGGCAAGCGGGCTCATCGGGCGTCTCCAACTGGCAGTGGCGGGAAGGCGATCTCTCCGGCAAGCAGTGTGGCGCTGTCCGTGCCGTCGACCATGACCGCCGCGCGCCGGACATAGTCCGCGAGGCGATCGGCATGGTCCCGATGCCGGGCCATTTTGGCCGGGTCGGTGCAACCATAGACGTGGTCCAGCAGCGCCGCCTCGAGCCGGTCGTCGGGGCCGTTCCGTTGCGCCGCCGCTTCGACGGGCTCGGCCGCCAGCGCCGCGGTGTAGGCTCCGGACCGTTCGGCGAAAGCCCCGGCTGCTTTTTGGATGCGCTTGGGCACGCCCATGTCGTAGCCGATCTGGCGCAACGCGTCGTCCATGTCCGATATCAGCTTTTCGAGCACAATCTGGCCCAGCCGCTGGCCGACGGCGCCTTCCCGCTTGAGCCGCTCACGCACCAGGAACAGATGCAGCACGATCATGTCGAACCGGCCTTCCATGGTGTCGGGAACTCCTAGCTCCCGATAGAGCGGTTCGGATCGCGCTTGCGCCACAATGCGTTCGTAGTGCTGGTGTCCAGTGCGCTTGAGTTCGCTGTTGCGGCGCAGCCAGTGCAGCATCGTCGTCTCCCGGGTTCGGCCGGCTGAGTGTTGGCCGAGCTGAGGTGTGGGCGAACGCTGCCGGAGCGTTGCCTTGGCTCCTAGGTAGGGCTAGGCGGGCTCGAGGGGAAGTGCTGCATCGATTCGCGTCGCTGCCGCAGGGGATGTCGGGCGAGGAAGCAGATGGCGACTGGGGCACCGGTCTCGTTGGGTGGGATCTCGATGGTCAAGAGTTGGCGCAGGGCGTTGCTCGGGGCCGGACTGCTCACGCTCGCCGCGTGCGGCACCACGACCACCAAGCACGGCCACCACTTCGGCGACAATGACGTCGGCCAGATCCAGCCGGGCATGAGCCAGGACTCGGTCCGCATGGCGCTCGGCACGCCGACCACGACATCGGCGACCGGCGGTAGCAACGCCTACTACTACATCTCGAGCACGACCAAGCAGACCGCCTTCTTCATGCCCGACGAGGTCGACCGGCGCGTGCTCGCCGTCTACTTCAACCGCATCGGTAGCGTCGAGCACGTCGCCAACTACGGTTTGAAAGACGGCCAGGTGATCAACTACGCCAAGGGCGAGACACCCGCCCACATCCGCGATCAGGGCTTCATCAAGAAGTTCTTCCGCGGCGTCGGGCCCAAGCAGAAGCTTCTCGACGAGTAAGCGGCAACGTCGCCTCAAGGCTTCCATTTCAGGAAATTCGCGATCAGCCCGAGACCGAGCTTCTGGCTCTTCTCTGGGTGGAACTGTGTGCCCGCGATATTGTCGACGCCGACCAACGCGGTGACCGCGCCGCCGTAGTCGGTCTGCGCGACGATCGCATCGCGGTTCGTGGCTGCGAGATGGTAGGAGTGCACGAAATAGGCGTGCAGCCCTTGCGGTCCCGTCTCGAGCCCCGACAGCAACGCATGCGGGCGGCGCTGATCGAGCGTGTTCCAGCCCATGTGCGGGATCTTGAGGCCTGCGTCGTTCGGCGCTAGCACCCGCACCTCCCCGGCGATCCATCCGAGCCCGTCCGTCGTCGTATGCTCCAGTCCGCGGGTCGCGAGCAATTGCATGCCGACGCAGATGCCGAGGAATGGCCGGCCCTTGGCGCGCACGGTTTCCTCGAGCGCCTCGCGCAGGCCGGGCACCGCATCGAGCCCGCGCTTGCAGTCGGCGAACGCGCCGACGCCGGGCAGCACGATGCGGTCGGCTGCGCCCACGTCAGCGGCGCTGCTGGTGACAATGATGCGGGCCTCGGCCGTACTCTCGCGGGCCGCGCGCTCGAACGCCTTTGCCGCCGAATGCAGGTTGCCCGAGCCGTAGTCGATGATGACGACGCGCTGCATCAGGCTTTATCTCCAGCCCCCGAGCAGCCCGCCCGGCCGCGCGGTGAGCGGGCGCGTCAAGCCCGGCTGCCCGTTGGCGACGATGCTCGAGCCGGTGAGCGCGCCCTTCTGGATCACCGGCTGGCCCGGCAGCCAGCCCTCGAAGAAGCGGCGCTCGCAATCCTCGGCATTGCGCCCGTTGACGGAGGCGATCTGGCTCCAGCCGTGCCGCGCCAGCGTCCAGCGCTTCAGCGTGTCGGCCTCGAAGCCGACCAGCAGATGCAGCGCGCCCATCAGGATGGCGGCCGGTCGCTGGCCGATGTCGAGCGCCCAGAACGCCAGCTCGATGAAGGTCGCGGCCGCGACGTAGAACGCCAGCAGCAGCCACAGCTTGTTGGCGACCAGCCAGAACGGCGTCAACGCCGCGGCCCAGACGTTGAAGCCGTCCTTCACGAACGCCAGCTTCTCGGCCCGGTCGACCCGGTCGGCGGCAACGTCGGGGCTCTCATGCACGGTGTATGTGATCATAGGGGCTCTTTACTTGCGCTTTCAGATGCCCACAAGGCATCCTGCGGACTGCATCTTGCGCCTTTGGTTGCCCAGTGCCAACCGGCGCGTGGAACACCGCCAGCTGCGCTATTGAAAGCACCTTGTACGGCGCGCCGTGGTTGCCAGTGCTTTTCGCCGTCTTCCTCAGCGGCTCTGCGGTCGTCGTCAACCCGCAATGGACAAGCCCGAGGAAGCCAACCGTTAGAGCGTCGTTCGACTGAACCGGGCCACACGCGGCACTCGGCCCACGGCGGTTGCCGGGAGTTGCCGGAAGATGCCCGCGCGTGGCGGCACGGGGGCTTATCTTATCGACAGGGAGACATCATTTTCGCTGAGGCGCCATGTTTCCGACAGCCCCCGCTGGTCACGTGGCGTTCGTTTTCGAGGCCACGTTGTTTTGAGGATTGCTCGCCCCATGTCGAAGCTTGTTCGCGCCGCGCTCGTCGCCGCGCTCGCTTTTGCGCCCATCCACGCCCTGGCCCAGACACCTGCGTCCGCGCCAACGCCCACTCCGGGGTCAGCTTCGACGCTCGCGCTGCCCGAGACGCGGCTCGAAGCGCAGCGCTTCGAGGCGGATCTGCGTGAACAGGTGCGGCCCAAACCGCAGCCGGTCGCGGCCCTGCGCCGGGAGGCGGACCGCCTTCTCGCCGCCGGCAATGGGCGCGAAGCGCTGACCGCCTTGCAGACGGCGGCGTTGCTGGAGCCGGCCGAGTGGCAGCACTGGCTGGCGCTGGCCAAAGCCTACCGGACCATCAAGCCCGAGTCGGTGCGCGGCTCGGAGCGCTACAGCCTCCCCGTCGCTGCCGCAGCGAGCGCCTATCGCGCCTACGAGACCGCAAAGTCCCCTGAGGACAAGGCCGAAGCGCTCGTCGTTCTCGCCGAGGCGCTGAAATCCCGCCAGCTCTGGCGACCCGCCATTGAGGCGCTGAAAGCAAGCGTCGCGCTGCACGGCCGCGGCACCACCAAGGACGCGCTCGAAAAGCTGCAGGCCGAGCACGGCTTCCGCATGGTCGACTACAAGATCGACGCCGATTCGGCCGAGCCGCGGCTATGCCTCAACTTCTCGGAAGTCCTTGTCGGCGGCCCAGCCGAGCTCGCCAAGTTCATCGCCGTCGACGGCCGCGATCCCCAGAACATCACCGCCGATGGCCGCCAGATCTGCATCGAGGGCCTGAACCATGGCCGTCGCTACGAGGTGCGGGTGCGCGCCGGCGTGCCGTCGGGCGTCGGCGAGCGGCTCGAGAAGGACATCGAGATCGCCTCGCAGGTGCGCGATCGCAAGCCCTCGGTCCGCGTCAGTGGCCGCGCCTACGTGTTGCCGCGCCACGGTCAGCAAGGCGTGCCCATCGTCACAACCAACACGGGCAAGGTCGCCATCGAGATCTTCCGCATCGGTGACCGCGGGTTAGCGACGATCTCGGGGCAGGACAATTTCCTCAAGCAGCTCGACAGCGCCGATCTGCAGTCGATCCGCGATCGCTTCGGCCGCAGCGTGTGGGCGGGCGAGCTCACCGTCGCCAACCGCCGCAACGAGGACGTCACCACGGCGGTCTCGGTCGGCGAAGCGATCCCCAAGCTCGAGCCCGGCGTCTACATCCTGTCTGCCGGCCTGCTGAAGCGCAGCCCAGGCGCGCAAGCACCCGACGATGGCGACGATGACGCCCGCGGCGGCGAGCGCGCGACGCAATGGTTCATCGTCTCCGACCTTGGCCTCGCCGCGCTGTCGGGCCAGGACGGCATCCACGGCTTCGTGCGCTCGATCGGCAGCGCCGAGCCGCTGTCGGGGGCGACTGTCCGACTCGTCGCGAAGAACAACGAGGTGCTCGCCACCGCCCGGACCGATGCGAGCGGCCACGTCCGCTTCGATGCTGGCTTGCGCAAGGGTGACGGGGGGCACGCACCGGCGATCCTGGTCGCGGAGACGGGCGGCGATTACGCCTTCCTCGACCTGCAGGCGGCCGCTTTCGATCTCACCGACCGCGGCGTCAAGGGTCGCGAGATGCCGGGCGCGCTCGACGCCTATCTGTTCCCCGAGCGCGGCGTTTATCGACCAGGTGAGGCGGTGCATCTGACCGGCCTCGTGCGCGACAAGGCAGGCGCTGCCGCCACGCTTCCCGTCACGCTGATCATTGCGCGACCCGATGGAGTCGAGCACCGCCGCACCGTGCTCACCGACTTGGGGCTAGGCGGTCGCAGCCTGAAGCTCGATCTCGCCGGCAACGCCATGACCGGCACCTGGCGCGCGCGCCTCCATGCCGACCCGAAGGCCGCCGCGATCGCCGAGGCGTCGTTCCTGGTCGAGGACTTTGTCCCTGAGCGGCTCGACCTCAAGCTCGACACGGCCGCGAAGGTCATCGCACTCCAGCAGGCGGCGAAGATCACGGTCGATGGCCGCTATCTCTACGGCGCGCCGGCGGCCAGCCTCGATCTCGAAGGCGAGGTGATCGTGCGTCCGCGCTTGACGCCGCTCGACGAGTTCCCTGGGTATCGCTTCGGCCGGGCCGACGAGAAGATCACCACGATCCGCCGCCCGCTCGAGGGCCTCGTCAAGACCAGCGACGCCGGCAAAGCAGAGATCGTCGTCGGATTGCCTCCGGTCCCACGCACGGCGCGCCTGCTCGAGGCCGACGTGATCGTGCGCCTGCGCGAGGCCGGCGGGCGCACCGTCGAGCGACGCATCACGCGTCCCGTCTCGCTCGGCGAGCCCCGCGTCGGCATCAAGCCACGCTTCACCGGCGACGTGATCGAGGCCGGCGACGCAGCCGAATTCGAGGTGATCCGCATCGACGCCGCCAACCAGCGCGCCGACGCCGGCCAGTACACGTGGGAGCTCTATCGCCTGGACCAGCGCTGGCAATGGTTCATGCGCGATGGCGCGTGGGGCTACGACACGGTGGTCACGCCGCGCAAGCTCGCGACGGGTGTTGCCGACGCCAAGCCGGGTGAGGCAGCCCGCATCGCCACCGACCGTATGCCGTGGGGACGCTACCGCCTCGACGTCACCGCTGCCGACGGCGGACCTGTGACATCCGTCGTGTTCAACTCCGGCTGGTACGGCACTGCGGATGGCGGCGACAGTCCCGAGATGCTCGACATCGCGCTCGACAAGCCGCTCTATAAGGCCGGCGAGACGGCGCGCCTGCGCATCGCCTCGAAGGATGGCGGCCGCGCGCACATCGCCGTGCTCGCCGGCGGCGTGCTGCACCAGCAGCAGGTGGTGGTGCCGGCAGGCGGCGCCGAGGTGGGGATCCTTGTCGACGCCAAGTGGCTGCCCGGTGCTTACGTCTCAGCGACCCTCTACCGCCCGCTCGACCAGGCCGCCAAGCGCATGCCGAGCCGCTCCGTCGGAATGAAGTGGCTTGGTGTCGATACCTCCGGCCAGACGCTGAAAGTTGCACTCGATGCACCCGCGAAGACCAAGCCGTCGACGCGGCTCGCCGTGCCGGTGAAAATCGGCGGCCTGGCAGCCGGTGAAGAGGCGCGCGTCACCATCGCGGCCGTCGATGTCGGCATCCTGAACCTGACCCGCTTCGAGCCACCAGCGCCCGAGGCGTGGTTCCATGCCCAGCGCCGCCTCGGTCTCGAGATGCGCGACCTCTACGGCCGCCTGATCGACGGCATGCGGGCCGAGCGGGGCGCGCTGCGCTCGGGCGGCGACAGTGCCAGCGGCATGCGCGCCAAGGGCACGCCACCGGTCGAGGCGACTCTCGCACTCTTCTCGGGGATCGTGAAGGTCGCGTCCGACGGCACGGCAAATGTCGCGTTCGACCTGCCGGACTTCAACGGAACGGTGCGGCTGATGGCCGTCGCCTGGAGCGGCACGCGCGTCGGCTCGGCGGCCACGGACGTCATCGTGCGCGACCAAGTGGCGCTCACAGCGTCGGCGCCGCGCTTCCTGACGCTTGGCGACGAGACGCGCATCGACATCGACGTGCACAACCTCGAGGCAGCCGACGGCGCCATGAAGATCGCCATCGAGCAGGAGACCGCATCCGGCCAGCGCCTGCAGCTGCCCGCCCGCGAACTCACCCTGAAAACCGGCGAGCGGCGCCGCGAGGCGTTCCTCATCAAGCCAGCCGACATCGGTGAGCTCGCCTACACGGTGCGCGTCACCGGCCCGGCCGGCCTCGAGGTGCGCCGCCGCCTGACCTTCGACGTGAAGCCGCCCTCGGGCGACATCCGCCGCACCACTGTCGCCAACCTCGCACCCAGGACCGGCAAGCTCATCGTCTCGAAGGACCTGCTCGGCGACCTGATCCCGTCGTCGACCCGCATCTCGCTCTCGGCCGGTCCGACCGCGGCGATGGACGTCGCCGGCCTGCTCGGCCAGCTCGATCGCTACCCCTACGGCTGCGCCGAGCAGACGACGAGCCGCGCCCTGCCGCTGCTCTACGTCAACGACATGGCGCGTCGTCTCGGCATCGCGGCGCAAGCCCAGATCAAGGAGCGCATCCAGAAGGCCGTCGACCGCGTCTTCGACATGCAGGATGCGTCGGGCGCGTTCGGTATCTGGGGGCCGCAAGATGGCGACATCTGGCTGTCGGCCTATGTCACCGACTTCCTGACGCGCGCCAAGGAGGCAGGGCTAGCTGTGCGGCCCGAGCCGTTCGCTCGCGCACTCGACCGTCTCGCCAACTACTTGGCTTACGCGCAAGACTTCGAGCAGGGCGGCGAGGCTCGCGCCTACGCACTCTACGTGCTCGCCCGTAACAGCCGCGCGCCGATGGGGGACTTGCGCTACTACGTCGACACGCGCCTCGAGCGCTTCTCCTCGCCGCTCGCCCAGGCGCAAATCGGCGCGGCGCTCTCGCTCGCCGGCGACAAGGAGCGTGCCGAGAAGGCCTTCAAGGCGGCGCTTGCCCGTCTCGATGGCCCCGACGCAGTCAATACGCTTGCGCAGTCTCGGGCCGACTACGGCTCGTTCGTGCGCGACGGCGCCGGCCTTCTCACACTTGCGGCCGAGACCGGCATCGCCAAGGCCGAGGCGCCGAAACTCGCGTCCGTTCTGGCCAAAGCGTTCCAGCGCCGCAGTTATACCTCGACGCAGGAGCAGGCCTGGATGCTGCTCGCCGCCCGCGCGCTCGCCGAGCAGGCGCGCGACACCGCCCTCACCATCGACGGCACGCCGCACAAGGGCGAGCTGCAGAAGGCTCTCTCGTTCGCGGAGGTCACGGCGAAACCCGTTACCGTCGTCAACGCCGGCGAGGCGACGATCGATGCGGTAGTCACCGTCCTCGGCGCTTCGTTGACGCCCGAGCCTGCCGTCTCCAAGGGCTTCACCATCACGCGCGAGTACTACACGCTCGACGGCCGCCCCGTGGACCTCGCCAGCGCCACGGGCGGCGCAGCGACCGTGCAGCAGAACGATCGTCTCGTCGTCGTCGTGCGCGTCAAGGGCGAGGACGAAGGCGGCCGCATCCTCGTCGTCGATCGCCTGCCCGCCGGCTTCGAGGTCGAGAACCCGCGCCTCGTCGACAGCGGCGACGTGAAGAGCCTCGAGTTCTTGAAGCGCGACAAGCAGCCGGCGCATACCGAGTTCCGCGACGATCGCGTGGTGGCCGCCTTCGACTTCTTCGGCAACGGCCGCCGCAGTGGTGGTGCCTCGGCGCCCGACGCGATGGTCGCCTACATCGTCCGCGTGGTGTCGCCGGGCAGCTTCGTGCACCCCGCCGCCACCGTCGAGGACATGTACCGGCCCGAGCGGCACGCCCGCACCGACGCCGGCCGTCTCGTCGTGACAGGGCAGTGAAGCGCGCTTACCCCCTCCCCCACTGCGAGAGCAGGGCAATGGGGAGAGAGGACGAAATCCCCCGCCCCTACCAAAGAACAAGTCCTTCCATGCTTCCGCCCGCAAATCGTCATTGTCCTGCACCGAATGATGCGGCACACTCTGTCGCATCGGGTGGGTCGGCTCCGGTCGATCCGCCCTCTGAGTTGGGGGAGACGTCCCAAGGTGGGGCGCCCAGGCGCCGCGGTAAGAGCAAAAAAACTGACCGCGGCGCCACTCCCAAATCCTCCCGTCCCAAACACTCCCGCCTCGCGCGCGCTTTCCGATCCACCAGCGTTCTGGTGCTCGCGCTCTACGTTGCTCTTGCACTCGCCGTGCGCGCTCGCGCGCCATCGCTCGATCGCGCCGACACCGTCTCAGCCGTCGTGCTCGACCGCGACGACCGCCTGCTGCGCGCCTTCACCGCGCCGGACGGCCGCTGGCGATTGCCGCTCGAGCCGCACGAGGTCGACCAGCGCTACATCGCCATGCTCGTCGCCTTCGAGGACAAGCGGTTTCATGCCCACCGCGGCATCGACCCGTCCGCACTGACACGTGCGGCCTGGCAGCTCGCGCGCAACGGCCGCATCGTCTCCGGTGGCTCGACGCTCACCATGCAGGTCGCGCGGTTGCTCGATGGCGAGCACCAGCGAACCGGCGCGGGCAAGGCGCGACAGATGCTCGCCGCGCTGCAGCTCGAGCATCGCCTCACCAAGACTGAGATCCTGCGGGCCTATCTCCGCCTCGCACCGTTCGGCGGCAACGTCGAGGGCGTCCGCGCCGCATCGCTGGCCTACTTCGGCAAGGAGCCGCGCCGCCTCTCGGTCGCCGAGGCAGCACTCCTGGTCGCCATCCCACAGGCGCCCGAAGCACGCCGCCCCGACATGTCTGCGCGCCTTCGGCACGACATGTCTGCGCGCCTTCGGCACGACCGTCACACCGAGGTCGCCCGCCGCGCCCGCGACCGCGTGCTCGCCCGTGCGCTCGCCGCCGGCATCATCAAGCCCGACGAGGCGGCGGACGCGCGGCGTGAGCCGGTGCCCACCGTGCGCCGCGAGTTCCCCAAGCTCAGCCCCCATCTCGCCGAGACGCAAGTCCGGCGCGAGCCGGCGCGCACCGTCCACCGCACGACCATCGACCGCGACGCGCAAGTGCGCCTCGAGCCGCTCGTCGCCGAGCATGCGAGGAAGCTCGGTCCGAAGCTGTCGGTCGCGCTGATCGCGATCGACCACCGCACCGGCGAGATCCTCGCGCACGTCGGATCGGCCGACTACTTCGACGAGACGCGGCTGGGCGCCGTCGACATGACGCAAGCCGTGCGCTCGCCGGGCTCGACCTTGAAGCCGCTCGTCTATGGCCTGGCCTTCGAAGCGGGCCTCGCGCATCCCGAGACGCTGATCGAGGACCGGCCGGAGCGCTTCGGAACCTACTTGCCGAAGAACTTCGACGATGACTTCCGCGGCACCGTGACGATCCGCGAGGCGCTGGCTGACTCGCTCAACATCCCGGCCGTCAAGGTGCTGGCCGCGGTCGGACCCTCGCGTCTCGCCGGGCGCCTGCGCCGCATCGATGCGCACCCAGTGTTCCCCGCCCGCAGCGAGCCGACACTCGCCATGGCGCTCGGCGGCGTCGGCCTCACGCTCACCGACCTGGCGCGCCTCTACACCGCACTCGCGCGCGGCGGCGAAGCCATCCCGCTCGTGCACACGCGCGACGTGAGCCCGGCACGTGTCCAACAAGCCCGCGAAGTCGCGCCTGACCGCCGGCGAGCCCTGTTGCCTGCTGCGCGCTGCCGCCTGCCCGGCGCGTCCTGCACGCCACGCCTGCTCTCCCCCGTCGCTGCCTGGTACGTCGCCGACATCCTGCGCGACGCCCCGCCTCCCGCCAGCGCTCGGGCGGGGCGCATCGCCTACAAGACCGGCACCTCGTACGGGCACCGCGACGCCTGGGCCGCCGGGTTCGACGGCCGCCACGCGATCGTCGTGTGGGTCGGTCGCGCCGATGCGACCGCCACGCCGGGCCTCACCGGACGCACCGCCGCAGCGCCCATCCTGTTCGATGCCTTCGCGCGTCTCGCCGATCGACCCGCACCCTTCGCTTTCGCCCCGGCCGGCGTGATCCGCGCGGCGTCCGGATCGCTGCCCCTGCCGCTGCGCCGCTTCAAGTCGCCGGGCGACGAAGCCGAGGTGTCGGGCCCTTTCCTCGAGCCGCCCGTCGCCATCGCCTTTCCGCAGGACCGCGCCGAGGTTGCGACCGAGGCCCACGAGAACCCCGAGGTCGTGCTGAAGGCCGAGGGCGGCGCGCTGCCTCTCGTGTGGCTCGTCGATGGCGCGCCGATCGACAGTGATCCCGCGCGCCGCGACGTCGTTTGGGAGCCGCAGGGCCGCGGCTTCTCGAGCATCACCGTGATCGATGCCCGCGGCCGCACCGACCGCGTCGCCATCCGCGTGCGGTGAGGTGGGAGGGAGGCGCAACAGGGGCCGCATGGCGAAACAGAGTTAACTCGCAAAAACGACCCTACAGCGCGAGTCTCGACCCCTTGGCTACCCCACCACCCAAGGCCATCACGACCACGCTGCACGAGCTTGCGTGTGGCTGCGCGAGGCCATCGGCTCGTCCAATTGGCCCGACCGACACCCCCGCCGCACGCACGACGTGGTTAATCCGTTTTGTCGACGTCTGGCGTCACCCCGGACTGAGCCGCCCGAGGCGCACCGGCGGATCCTTCTGGTTCTCGAGCGGCAGCGCACCGTGGTCGTGCACGTGCACCATCAGCAGCTCCTGCCAGCGCGTCGTATATTGCTGGTTGACCTCGACGCGGAACTTCGTCGCACCGGCAGGCGGCGCCTTCAACGCCTTTTCGACCTCGCCGCGAAGCCCGAACAGCGAGCGCCCGCCGGCAAAGCCGATCAGCACCACGCGGTCCGCCGCATCGGCAATCTGATAAACGCCGAGCTGGCCGCTCAAGGCCTTCACGTTCTCGGGCGTCAGCGCCACCCAGGGCTTCGTCATACGGACTGCCATCATGAACTCCGTGGGTAGGGAGTGGGGAGTAGGGAGTGCGCACCGTGTCGAAATAGTCGTCGAGAATCGTGACCTTCATCGGTTCGTACCGTTTCCATCACTTCGCGACATCGACGACCTCGATCAGCTCGGTCGAGGCGCCCGACTGTGTCAGCAAATGCGCGGCGCTCGCTCGCTCCGGATCGCGGCGGAAGCTCTCGAATCCGTCGCGTGATGCAAAGTCCACGACATGCACCTCGATCGTGCCGTCGCCGTTGCGCAGCCGCCGCTGCAGGGTGCCACCATGTCGCGGCAACAGTGGCAGTACTGCCGCCTCGTAAGCGGCGAACGCCGCGACGCCGGCAGACGGGATGCGCGCGATCAACGTCAATGTGAGTCCCGGCACCGGCACCGCCTTCAATGCCCCTTGAAGTCGGCCTTGCGCTTCTCGAGGCGCGCGCGCATGCCTTCCTGGCCGTCCTTGGAAACGCGGGCTCGCTCCACCAGCACATCGACATCGGCGTGTTCGATGGTGTCGCGAAATGCCATCTCGCGCGTGATCAGGGCCTTCATTGCCCTCAGCGAAAGGGGCGCGTTGTCGGCCAATCGCTGAACCACTTTTTGCGCCGCCGCCTCGAGCTGCGACGGCTCCGCCAGGAACGCGATGAGCCCCAAATCATGGAACTCCTTCGCCGACAGAGGATCGCCGAGCAGCAGCACCTTCTTGGCGATCACCGGGTTTGCCACCTCGAGGATCTTCTTGGCCAGGAACCAGCTCGGCGCGAGGCCCACTTGCGCAAGCGACATGCCAAAGCGCGCCGCCGTCGAGGCGACGACGATGTCGCAATGCAGCGCCAGCTCGTTGCCGCCCGCGATCGCGTCACCCTGCACGATGCCGACCACGGGCAGCGGATAAACCTCGATCGCATGCAGCATGTGCTCGATGCCGGACTCGCCCTGCGGGTTCGCCGCCCGCCATTTGAGATCGAGCCCCGCACAGAACACCGGACCGTTGGCCCGGATCACCGCGACGCGCTCGGTTGCAGCCGGTGGCGCCGTGAACGCGGCCATGATCGCTTCCATCGTCTCGCCATCGAGCGCGTTGCGCTTCTCGGGGCGGTTCAGCAGCACGGTGCGCACCGCGCCTTCGACTTTCCATTCAACGCTCGCCATGACGCTCCTGCCCGCTCGCTATTGCCGATTGCCAATTCCCGACTGCCTCACGTCGTCAGCAGGCCCTCGGGCGTCGCGAAGCCCTGCATGCTGCGGATGCGCTTGTCGAGCCACCAGCCGTACTCCTCCGGCCACTCCTCGAAGCGCCTGTTGAGGCCCATCTGATGCGACCAGTGCAGTGCGAGGTTGGGATTGTACTGCGCCTGTCGGCCGATCGCGATCAGATCCGCCTCACCCTTCTGCAGGATCGCCTCGGCCTGATGGGGATCGAGGATCAGGCCGACGGCCATGGTCGCAATGCCGCTTTCAGCCTTGGCGCGAGCCGCGAACGGCACCTGGAAACCGGGCGCGCGCGTCACCGGGGCCGCCGTCGCCGAGCCCATCAGGCCGCCCGACGAGCAGTCGAGCACGTCGACGCCGCGCGCCTTGAGCTCCCGCGCCAGCACCACGGTGTCGTCCATGTTCCATCCCTCCACCGTGCCATCCACCGAGGAGCAGCGGAAAAACAGCGGCATATCGTCGGGGATCACCGCCCGCACCGCCTCGGTGACCTCGAGCGGGAAGCGCATGCGGCCCTTGATGCCGCCGCCGTACTGGTCGTTGCGCTTGTTGGAGACGGGCGAGAGGAACTCCGCGATCAGGTAGCCGTGCGCGCCGTGGATCTCGACGATGTCGAAGCCCGCACGCACGGCGCGGGCTGCGGCGGCAGCGAACGTGCCGACCATGTCGACGACCTCGGACGTCGACAGCTGGTGCGGCATCGGCCATTCCGGTCCGATCTGGACGGCGGACGGCGCCACCGGCTGCCAGCCGAAGCGGCCGCGCCGGCGATCGGCCTCGGTGAGCGCGGAGTTGCCCTCCATGGCCGTCTGCATGCCGGCCTTGCGTCCGCCGTGCGCGAGTTGGACGGCCATTGCCGCGCCCTCTTCATGCGCGAGCTCGATGAGCAGGCGGAACGATTGCGTCTGCGCTTCGTTGAACAGGCACAGGTCGGAGTTCGACACCATGCCGCGCTGCTCGATGGCGGTTGCTTCCGTGAAGACGAGGCCGAAACCGCCGAGCGCATAGCGGCCCAGGTGCACGGTGTGGAAGGGCCCGCACACGCCGTCGTGCGAACGGTAATGGATCATCGGCGCGACGACGAGCCGGTTTTTCAGGGTCAGGCCGCGGATGGTCATCGGCTGGTAGAGCCGCGGGCGCGTCGTCTTGATCTCGGCGGTCATCAGGCAGTCCCCGTAACGCGCCACTGGCATGGCCTCTGGTGTTCGTCGAAGCGGCCAAAGTGGACGCCCGGCTCAAGGCCGGTCAAGCCCTGGGTGTGAAGGTCCTGTGTGTGAAGGCGCGCGCTTGACTTCTGCCCCGTCGAAGCCGGACGTTGGACCCCTGAGCCCGCTACGGCAGTCAAACCAAGGACATCGCATGGCCCGCGTCCCCATCATCAAATCCCCCGGCGAACTGACCGGCGAGGCCCGCCGCATCGCGGACAGCATCGTCGACACGCGCAAGTCGCTGGAAGGTCCCTTCTCGGTTTGGATGCATGCGCCGGAGTGGGCCGAGCGCGTCGCCCATCTGGGATCGCTGGTTCGCTTCAAGGGGACGCTGGAGCCGCGGCTTCGCACGCTCGCCGCCCTGGTCGTCGGCCGTCATTTCCAAGCCCAATATGTGTGGGGCATCCAGGGCGTGATCGGCGCCGAGCGGGGCATTCCCCGCCCGACCATCGACGCCATCCGTGACGATCGTTCCGATGGCATTGCCGCCGATGACCTGCAGATCATCGACTTCACCCGGCAATTGCTGCGCCGCAACCGTATCGAAGAACCCTTGGCGCAGGCGGTCATGGCGCGCCTCGGCGCCGACAATTACGTGCAGCTGACCACCTGCATCGGCTACTACGCGATGCTGGCGATGACGGTGAACGGCGCCGAACTGCCGCCGAACCCGAGCCACGAAGCCTTGAAGGTTTGATGGAAAGCGGACCCGCACCCCCTCACCATTGATTTGCCGGAATTTCCGCCCCATGTCAGGCAGGGCTCGGAGGGTCCGGTCATGGTCATGTGTAGGCTGAAGGTTCGGCACGCGCTCCTCGTCGGCGCCAGCCTTTTTACACCGGCGCTGTTCGCACCGACCGCCGGCTACGGGCAAGCGGCGGATCGCGATGGCATCGGCGATCTGCTGCGCCGCGGCGAGGAGCGCCCTCGACTGGCCCAGCAGACCCCGGCGAAGAAGCAGGCACCACCGGCCGCCACACCTGCGCCGCAGACGGCCCCGCCGCCAACCGCTGCGCCGCCAACTGAACCGGCGAAAGACCCGCGCGAGGGCGACCAGGCCTTCGAGCAGGCCCAGCGCCTGATGAAGGCCGTCGACGCCATCCTTCAGGACACCGCGAAGAACCGGGGCGAGGCCCGCAAGCTGCCCTCCGACAAGGATTTCATCCTGAAACCCTTGTGGACGGAGTCCAAAGAGGACCGCGAGAAGAAGATCAAGGAGCTGATGGACGCCGCACTCGGCATCGTCACCGATGTCCCGGTGGTCGATATCCAGAAGCGCATCGAGACGCACAAGAAGAGCATTCGCGAGCTCGACGACCGCATCGTCCGACTGCGCGAGAAGCAACTCATCGCGCCTAAAGACGGCATGCTGCCGGGCCTCATCACCGACACCGTCGACAGCCTGGGCAAGGACATCGAGGAGTCCAAGAAGCGCATCGACGGCAACAAGGACGAGATCGGCCGGGCCAAGGGCGAAGTGCGCGAGGCTCTCACCAAGAGCGGCGTGCAGATGTCGCAGGATCAGGTCGATCTGCTGCTCGACGGCGTGTTGTCGGGTGATCTCGTGCGGCTCGTCGCCGTGTTCAACTCGGCGAAAGCGATCGACGCGCAGCTCGGCAAGCTGATGACGCAGTCGGGCGAGAACGTGGGCGCGGCGCGCAAGTACTTCGCCATGCACGCGGCGCTGTTTGCGATCCTGGTGCACTCGCAGACCGGGCTCATCGACAAGATCGACAAGCAGTACCTGCCCAAGCTCGAGGCCATCGCCAAGGACGTCGAGGCCGCCCGCCGCAAGACACAGGACCTGCTCAAAGCTGAGAACCGGCCCGACCAGCGCCGCGCGCTCGAGGCCAACCGCGAGAGCCAGAAGCTCGCCGACGAGGCCGCCAAAGGCTATCGCCGTTATCTGATGCAGCAGCGCGAGCAGATCGCCAAGGCCCGCCAGCGCGCCATGCATGACCTGCGCATCGCCGACAACACCTACGAGACGGTGGAGGCGAGCTTCCAGTTGCGCCAGCTGATGAAGGACAGCGCAACCTCGTTCGAGGCGATCCAGAAGCTCGAGGCGCCGACCTTCGAGCAGATCTTCCGCAACGAGGAGCTGCGCCGCGAGTTCGAGAACATCACGAGGAAGCTCGACGGCCCGACGAGCTGAGAGCGGAGTCTACGGCGTCATCGAGGCCAGAATGGGGACAGGCCAGAATGGGGACAGTTTGAATTTGATGTGACGAGGCGACGAGAATGGGCAGGGCAGAGATGCCCAAGCAGGAGGAGGCGAAAAATTCAAACTGTCCCCATTTCCGTTGGGACGACGAGCGCCGCGCCCCTCACTCCGCCGCCTCCTTGGCGAGGAAGCCGCCGGACTGCCGCGCCCACAGCTCGGCGTAGATGCCGCCCTTGGCGATCAGCTCCTTGTGGCTGCCGGTCTCGATGATGGCGCCCTTGTCCATGATGATCAGCCGGTCCATCGCCGCGATGGTCGAGAGGCGGTGGGCGATGGCGATCACGGTCTTGCCCTGCATCAGGTTGAACAACTGCTCCTGGATCGCGGCCTCGGCCTCGCTGTCGAGCGCGCTGGTCGCCTCGTCGAGGATCAGGATCGGCGCATTCTTCAGTAGCACGCGCGCGATCGCCACGCGCTGGCGCTGGCCGCCCGAGAGCTTGACGCCGCGCTCGCCGACGTGGGCGTCATAGCCGCGCCGGCCGCGCCCGTCCTCGAGTTCGGGGATGAACTCGTGCGCCTGCGCCTTTTCCGCCGCCGCGTGCGCCTCCTCCTCGGTCGCCGACGGACGGCCATAGCGGATGTTGTCCATCACCGAGCGGTGCAGCAGCGAGGTGTCCTGCGTCACCATGCCGATCTGGGCGCGCAGGCTGTCCTGCGTGACTTGCGCGATGTCCTGGCCGTCGATCACGATGCGGCCCCGGTCGAGGTCGTAGAAGCGCAGCAACAGGTTGACCAGTGTCGACTTGCCCGCGCCCGAGCGGCCGACGAGGCCGACCTTCTCGCCAGCCTTGATGGTCAGCGACAGGTTGTCCATCACGGCGGTGCGCGGGCCGGCGAGGCTGCCCGTGAGTGGCGGCGGCGGCACGTCGGCGCCCTGCTCGCCGCGTCCAAAGCGGCCCCGCTCGCGCTCGATCGCCGCATAGCGAAAGCCGATGGCCTCGAAGCGGATTTCGCCGCGGTCGACATTGATCGCAGGCGCGCCCGGCTTGTCGGTCACCTGCAGCGGCCGCGCGATGGTTTGCATGCTCTCCTGCACGACGCCGATGTTGTCGAAGATGCCGGCGAGCGTCCACATGAACCAGCCCGACATGTTCATCAGCCGGATGATCAAGGCGGACACGACCGCGATGGCGCCGAGCGTGACCTCGCCCCGGGTCCACAGCCAGATGGCGAGCGCCATGGTGCCGACCAGCACGAGGCCGTTCAGCGTCCACAGCACGATCTCCATCCAGGTGTTGAGGCGGAGCTGGGCGTGATAGCGGGTCAGGAATTCTTGGAAGGCGTCGCGCGCGTAAGCGTCCTCGCGCTCGGTGTGGGCGAACAGCTTGACGGTCGCGATGTTGGTGTAGCTGTCGACGATGCGACCGGTGAGCATCGAGCGCGCGTCCGACATCGCATGCGATAGGCGCTCGATTCGCGGCACGAAGTACCTGAGCGCCACGACGTAGCCGGCAAGCCACAGCGTCAGCGGCACCACGAGGCGCCAGTCGGCTGCGAAGAACAGCACGAACGCGCCGGCCCAGTGCACGACGACCCAAACGACGACGTCGCAGGTGTTGGCCGCGACGTCACGCACGGCAGGGCCGACCTGGATCACGCGCGTGGCGACACGGCCGGCGAAGTCGTTCTGGAAGTAGGAGAGGCTCTGGCGCAGCACGTAGCGATGGGCGAGCCAGCGCGTGCGGATGTTCACCGGCCCCATGATCATCTGTTGTTTCAGGAAATCAGCGATCGCAGAGACGACCGGCCGGATCACCAGTGCGATCGTCGCCATGATGCCGAGGTCCCACGCATGGTCGCGAAAGAACGTCTGCGGCGAGGTGGCGTCGCGCATCAGGTCGACGACGCGGCCGATGAAGGCCATGATCGCGACTTCGATGACGGCCATGATCAGCGTCGTCACGGTCAGCAGGCCGAACGCCCAGGCGACCGGGCGCAGGTAATGCCAGAAGAAGGCCAGCAGCTGATCGGGCGGTCGGCCGACCTCGTCGGCCGGAAACGGGTCGATGCGGGTCTCGAACCAGCGGAACAGGAACATCGGAGCGGCTTTCGCAATGGACCGACGCGAAAAGGCCGCGCTGCCCCGGGAGTGATGACGCCGGGAGGCGGATTGGTCGGACTTCTAGGACTGGATCGCCGGTGGCTACCCGTGAAAAAGGACCATACCATGACGAAGGTCGAGGATGGAGCAGCGTCGGCGCCCAACCCAACCCAAGCGACCGGACGAGCGACCAGGATTGGTGACATGAGCGACGACAAGCCGGAATGCAATCCCTCGTCACTGGTGGGCATGCAGGCCGCGGCCCGCTCCTCTTTCGAGAGCCTGCGCGACAGGCTCTGCCAGGCCTTCGAAGAGCTGGAGGCGACGCTCCCCGCCGACGCACCGCGCCGCACCGATACGATCGGCCGCTTCGAGCGCAAACCTTGGGACCGGACCGATAGCACGGGCAAGCCCGGCGGCGGCGGCGTCATGTCGATGATGGGTGGTCGCGTGTTCGAGAAGGTCGGCGTGCATACCTCGACGGTACACGGCGAGTTCGCGCCGGAGTTCCGCAAGCAGATCCCGGGCGCGGATGAGGACCCCCGTTTCTGGGCATCCGGCATCTCGGTGATCGCTCATTTGCAGAACCCGAACGTGCCGGCGGTGCATATGAACACGCGGTTCGTGGTGACGACGAAATGGTGGTTCGGCGGCGGCGCCGATCTGACCCCCACGCTGATGCAGCGGCGCACGCAGCAGGATCCCGACACGGTCGCGTTCCACGCCGCGATGCAGGCGGCCTGCACGCCGCAC
>JANOJW010000183.1:0-3106 GCA_031418955.1 Hyphomicrobiales bacterium
CGAATTTGCCCGCAGCCTCCGCCCAGGTCATGGTGTACTCCATGCCCGCGCAGCCGCCTTTCTTGACGCCGATCTTGAGACCGGCGACGGCTGGGCCCTTCGAGGCCATGATCGCCTTGACGCGCGCGGCGGCAGACGGGGTCATGGTCATGACCTTCGGGCGCTGGCGCACAGGTTTGGTGCTGGTCGCCGGGATGTCGGTCGTTCTGTTCATATCCATCCCGCTGTGACCTCAGTCCCGCTGTGACCTCAGATTGCAGCCGCAAGCCGCTCGCAACCGTGGCCGGTGATTTGACGTCTTGGCAATATAGCGCAAAGTCGGGCGATTGTGAGGGGCTGCGCTGGAACTTCGTCGCCGCATCGTTGCTGCGGCGGTCAAAGCTGGCGCACCCTCGACCCAGGACGCCTGAATTCAAGGGATTTGCGCCCATGGCCGGTTCCGTCCTCGCCCTCGACCAGGGCACCACCTCGAGCCGCGCACTCGTGATCGACGACACGTTCACGGTGCGAGGTCTCGGACAGCGGGAGTTTGCCCAGCATTTCCCAGCATCTGGCTGGGTGGAACACGACCCCGAGGACATCTGGGCGACGACGCTCGAGACGGCGCGGGGGGCGATCGCGGCGTCCGGAGTGGCGCCCGCGGCAATTGCTGCGCTCGGCATCACCAACCAGCGCGAGACCTGCGTGATCTGGGACCGGCGGACCGGCAAGCCCATCCACCGGGCACTGGTGTGGCAGGATCGCCGCACGGCAGACCAGTGCGCGCGGCTGAAGGGCGATCGCGTCGAGCCGATGGTCACCGACAAGACCGGGCTGCTGCTGGACCCGTACTTCTCAGGCACCAAGGTTGCCTGGCTGCTCGACCATGTGCCCGGCGCCCGGACAGCGGCAGAGGCCGGACATCTCGCCTTCGGCACCATCGACACGTTCCTGCTGTGGCGGCTGACCGAGGGCCGTGTGCACGCGACGGACGCCACCAACGCCTCGCGCACGCTGCTGTTCGAAATCCACTCCGGGCAATGGGACGAGGACCTGCTGCGCCTGTTGCGCGTGCCACGGGCACTGCTGCCCGAGGTTCGCGACAGCGCGGCGGACTACGGCACGACGGAGGCTGGTCTGCTCGGCGCGGCGATCCCGATCCGCGGCATCGCTGGCGACCAGCAGGCGGCGACCATCGGGCAGGCGTGCTTTTCGCCGGGCATGATGAAGTCGACCTACGGCACGGGATGCTTTGCGCTGCTCAACACGGGTGAGACGCCGGTGCGATCGACGAACCGGCTGCTCACCACCATCGCCTATCAGCTCGGTGGGCGGCGGACGTACGCGCTCGAAGGCTCGATTTTTATCGCTGGCGCCGCCGTGCAGTGGCTGCGCGACGGGCTCGGGGTGATCAAGTCCGCAGGGGCGACGGACGCACTCGCGGCGCGTGCGGATGCGGCCCAGGACGTCTATCTGGTGCCGGCCTTCGTTGGCCTCGGCGCGCCCTACTGGAACACCGAGGCGCGCGGCGCGCTGTTCGGTCTGACGCGCGGGACGGGGCCGGCTGAGCTTGCCCGCGCAGCTCTCGAAGCGGTGTGCTATCAGACCCGCGATCTGCTCGAGGCGATGGGGCGCGATTGGCCAGGCGCGGCTGACACCGTGCTGCGCGTCGACGGCGGCATGGTGGCGAGTGACTGGACCATGCAGTTCCTCGCCGACATTCTCGATGCGCCCGTCGATCGCCCGGCGCTGCTCGAGACAACGGCACTGGGTGCAGCCTGGCTCGCGGGCATGCAGTCGGGTGTGTGGCCGGACCAGGACGTTTTCTCCCGCCACTGGCGCCGCGACCGCCGGTTCACGCCGGCCATGACCGCCACCGAGCGGAACCGCCGCTACGCCGGTTGGCAGCGCGCCGTGGCCGCGACGATCGGGTACGCTGGGCCGAGTGTCTCGCAATCGTGAGTGCGCCCCGGCCGAGACAACGAGAGAGGGCTTCCGGCGGTGGCTGTTGTTCCGCTCACGCCGCACAAGTGTGTTCGGTTTGAAGCTTGCCCGTGTTACGTTCGGTTTATGGCCGAGACGACCTATCAGTTGCCCAGCCCCCTTGTGACCACCTCAGTCGATTGGCTGGGGGGCGAGCCATGCTTCACCGGACGGCGCGTGGCCGTGAAGGCGCTCTTCGACTACCTGAAGACTGGTCAAACACTGGAGGAATTCCTGGGCGATTTCCCAAGCGTGTCGCGGGAGCATGCGATCGCTGTGATCGACCTTGCCAACCGGGTCGTGGTGCTTCCGGACGCAGCCGAGTGATGGGGCGGCCAGGGGCATGGTCAAGGTTTTGCTCGATGCCTGCGTGCCGCAGCGATTGCGTCGAGGGCTGGCAGAGTTCGATATCGAGACGGCTCATGGTGCGGGCCTCGACCGGCTCCCGGACGGAGCGCTTCTAATTGCGATTGACGGTCAATTCGACGTGCTCGTCACCCGCGACCGCAACCTCACCCAACAGCAATGGATCGCCGGTCGATCGATCGCGGTCGTCGTCCTTCGATCGCTTGACCAGTCGCCGGCAGCCTTCGATGCCCTGTTGTCGGAACTGAAAATCGCGATCAACGCGGCTGCGCCGGGAACCGTAACGATTGTCGGTGGAGCCATTTCATGAGCGAGCCACCAATTCGGCCAAGGCCGTCTGAATCGTGCAGAATTCGAGCTTTCCCAAATAGCATGAGCAAATTGGATCATCGCTTCTGCGTGGCGCCGATGATGGATGACCATCGATTGTCATGTTTTTTCAATAGGGTATACGGTCGCGTGTACAAATTGTATACAGTCACAAATGCGTGATCGCAAATTATGCTGGCGTTTCCTGGGCCGCCTCCGCCCATTTCCCGCAATTACACTTCGAATGGCGTTCGGAAGGGCACTTGAAACGTGTACTGCAATCCGCGCGCTGCGTCCGCCGCGATTGGAGTGGACCGGCTGTCCTCCAATGCATGGATGTAGAGCACCTGTCGCTGCGGCAAGCCCCCGGCAAGCAGAGCCTGCGCGTCAAACGCCGCCTCGCCGCCTGGGACGACGAGGTCCTCGCCAGCCTGATCACGGGCGGGTAAATTCGTTCACCCGATTCCCC
>JANOJW010000184.1:0-5862 GCA_031418955.1 Hyphomicrobiales bacterium
GATCACCAACGAGTTCGGCCAGGTGCTGTCTGGCCTGCCCTCGATCACGCTGCAGTACCACATCTTCGCCGGGAGGTTCACGCCTTGAGCACGAACAGGCACGCGCAGATCACGCGCACCCACGCCGTCTACGGCGGCGAGCAGGCGACGCACGTCCGCGTCGAGGTGTTCGAGGTGGTCGGCGCCGGCATCCGCCGCCGCATCGACAGCCTCGACCTCGCCATCCGCGGGGCCAGCGACGACGCCGAGACGATCCGCCAGTCGACCGAGTTCGTGCTGCGGCAGGCAGGCCTCCTCGACGCCGACGATCGCGTGCTGACCGAGCCTGAGGCGCGCGAGGCGATGCTGCAGGGCGTCAGCCCATGAGCATCTGGTATCGGGTCGGGACGGTCACCGTCGCCAACGGCGCCACCGCCGTCACCGGCATCCTCACGGGCTGGCTCAACCAGGCCAAGGAGGGCGACCGCATCACGTTCGACGCCGGCGCGAGCTGGTATGAGATCGCCGACGCGCCGGTGAGCAACACCGCGCTCGAGCTGGCGACGGCCTATGTCGGCGCGAGCATCACCGGCGGCGCCTACGCCATCGACCGCGCGGGCGCGCGCTGGACCACCACCTCCGACCTCGCGATCCGCGTGGCGCAGATCCTCGCCAGCGCGACGAACATCCTGCAGGGCGCTGGCGCGCCGTCGAACAGCCTCGGCGCCGACGGCGACGTCTACATCCGCACGAGCCCGCTGACGTTCCATGGCCCCAAGGCCGCGGGCGTCTGGCCGGCCGGCGTGTCGATGACGGGTGGGGCGGGACCGCAGGGGCCGCAAGGTGCGACCGGCGCGCAGGGTACGACGGGGCCGCAGGGTACGACCGGGCCGCAAGGTACGACGGGGCCGCAGGGTGCGACCGGGCCGCAGGGTACGACCGGCGCGCAAGGACCGCAGGGCCTTGCCGGAACCAGCGGCATCAACCCGAGCCTCGCCGTCAGCGGCGACTTCCAGATCAACCAGCGGGCGTTCGCTGGCGGCGCGCTCGGCGCCGGCAGCTACGGACACGACCGCTGGAAGGCTGCGTCCGGCGGGGCCAACTACAGCGTTTCGGGTTATGTGCTCACTCTCGCATCGGGCGCTATCGAGCAGATCATCGAGACGGCGTTCTGGGGCTTTGCCTCGCTCGCCTCGACCGCGATCACGGTCTCGGTCGACACGCCGAGCGCCGATCTCACGGTCACCGTCGGCACGGTCGCCGGCACCATCACGGCGGGCAGCGGCCGCCGCTCGGTGACCATCACCACGGCTGCCGGCGACAGCGGCAATCTCCCCGTCAAGATCGCTCGGGCGAGCGCCGGCAGCGTCACGTTCGGCCGCGTCAAGGTCGAGCTCGGCAACACCGCCACCGCCTGGCAGGCGCGCACCTCGAGCGAGGAGACCACCTATGCCCGCCGCTACTACCAGCGGGTCCAAGCGACGGCCATCAACCAGAGCATCGGTCAGTGCTTGGCCTACGCGAACGACAGCGGGTTCGGAATTCTCACGAACCTGCCCGTCGAAATGCGGGCGGGCGGCGTGGTGACGTCGTCAGCATTCAACACCTTCCGGATCACGCAAGGAAACGGTGGCGCCTACATTACCTGCACAGCCGGCAGCATGTCGTGGACGCTCACGTTCGGCCGGATCATCTCGCTGACCGGCGGACTGACCGCCACTGGCGCGGCACTCACGCCGGGCGGCGTCTGCTGGGTCGTGGCCGCGTCCGCAGCCTGCTTTATCGCTTGCGACGCGGAGCTGTGACGCGCGAACCCCTCGAACCCCTCGAACCCAGGAGACCACACAATGGGCATCACCGCCCTGATCTCGACGCTGCTCGGCTTTTTCGGCGGCGTGCTTCCCGACGTGCTGAAGGAAGTCCGCGACAGCCGCGCCGCAACGCGCGAGATCGCGTTCCTGCGCGAGCAGCACGCCATGCAGATCGAGCGTGCGAAGTTCGAGGCCGGCGCCAAGCTGCGCGAAGCGGAGGCTGGCGTCGTTGCCGAGGAGATGCGCGCGACGCGCGAGCACCTGACCGCCATCATCGAGGCGCAGGCGAGGCCCACCGGCATCGCCTGGATCGACGGCCTCAACGCCACGCTACGCCCGGTCGCGGCGATCTTCATCCTGGTGCTCTTCCTCGTCACCGCCGGCGGCTTCGTGCACGCGGTGCTCGGCCAGTACCTCGCCGGCGAGATCAAGGACGCCAAGGTGATGGCGGAAACCATCTGGGGCAGCCTCGTCGGTTTCTCGATCGAGGCCGTGCTCGGCTTCCTGTTCGGCGCGCGCCAGGCCCGCTAGGGCGTCATCGCCTCGTGAGCATCCCGCGCGCCGCGCTCGAGCTGATCGAGCGTTTCGAGGGCTATCACCGCCGGCTCCCCGACGGCCGGGCCGCGCCCTACCTGTGTCCGGCCCGCGTCCCCACGATCGGCATCGGCTCGACCTTCTACGAGGACCGCCGCCCGGTGACGCTCGCCGACGCGGCTGTCACCCGCGAGCGGGCCTACGCGCTGCTCGGCTTTGAACTCGCCGAGTGCGAGGCCGCGGTCGACCGGCTGACCACGCGGCGGTTGCCCGCGCTCTCGCGCGGCGCGCTCGTCTCGTTCACCTACAACTGCGGCGCCGGCGCCTATCGCGGCTCGGGCCTGCGCCGCGCCGTCAACGCCGGCGACTGGCCGCGCGTGCCGGCGGAACTCTCCAAGTGGCGTCTGGCCGGCGGCGTGGTGCTGCCCGGCCTCGAGCGTCGGCGCCGTGCCGAGGCCGAGATGTTCCTGCACGGCATCCGGGAGGAGACATCCCATGGGGTGGCAGATCGCGCGCGCGTGCCTGATCGTGGCAGCGGTGATGGTGATTGGGTTGGTAGCGTCGGGGCAGCCCTGGGAGCTTGGTCGACGCGCATCCGCCGCGCGGCATGAGGCGGTCACCACGCTGCCGCCCGTGCCGCCGGCGCTGGCGACCGTGACGCCGGTTCCCGCGTCGGTCGACCCGACGATCCCGCTGCATCTCTACGTGCTCGAACTCGAGACCGCCAACGAGCACCTGGTCGAGGAGCGCGACGCGCTCGCCGCCCGCGTGCTCGCGCTCGAGGAGGAGAAAGCCGCCGGCCTCTGGGCCGCCGGCACGAAGACGAAACCCGCCCGCGGCTCCGCGCCGGGTGCGCCGAAGGCCGCGCGCGCTTGCGCCTGCGGCCGCTGACCTCACACCTCGGAGTGCGCGCCGTGCAGCACGCCCACCACTGGACGCAACCCGATGAGCTACCCGCCCGGCGGCCCGCCGCCACGCTGGACCCCTGGCTGGCCGCCCGCATCGCCGCCAGCCTGGCCGGGCTGGCCGGGCCCCGACCCGATCGCGGACCTGCGGGAGCGGATCGCGCGCCTCGAGGCGGCGGCGAGTTTCACGGCGGACCGGCTGCAGGCGCACTCGGGCCGCATCCAGTCGGTCGACGAACGGATCCAGCGGATGGGCACGCGCGTGACGCAGATCGAGGAGGCGACGCGCGGGGCGGCGGCGAAGCTCGCCAAGCTGGAGGACCTGCCGAAGCGGATCGAGGAGCAGGAGGCGAGGGCACGCATGCGCAAGGACCTGATCCAGTACGGGACGGGCGCGGTGCTGCTGGCGCTGGCGCTGGCGGGCAAGGTGCCGATGACCGACGCGCTGTCGGTCCTGAAAAAGGTGCTGGGGCTCGGGTGAGCGTCGCCGCCGCCGCGCGCGAGGCGCTCCGCAGTCTCCCGGCCGGCCGCCTGCTCGCGCGGCTGTTGTTACCGCGACGGCGTTCGGCCATCGCGCTGCGCCTCTCGGCCGTCGCCGCCACCGTGATCTGGGCGCTCTAACTAACCCAACCGCTACCCAACTCCGCCGGTCAGGCTTCCCGGCGGCCACCTGCCCCCGCTCTGAGCGCATAGCTCGGCGGGGGCCTTTTTCATGACTGCACCCGAACTGCACACCCGCACGCGCCCGGTTCACGCCCTGCACACGACACGTTCCCGACGCGAACACGACATGGATTGTTGCCGAGGGATGGCCGCAAGGCCCGAAAATCCTGGGCTAGGAGTGGTGGGCGCTACAGGGATCGAACCTGTGACCCCTACCAGTTCAAGGTAGTGCTATCCCGCTGAGCTAAGCGCCCTTGGGGTCATCAAACGACCGTATCGGCTGACGTTGTTCCGGCGAGCTGAACGGCTTGACGAAGCAAATCAGCGGCCACTGCCGCGCAACGCTGGTGAACTACCCCACGACGTCCCTGAGCGCAACGACAAACCGCAGGAGCGTCAACGTGCGATCCGATCCAAATCAACTCGCGGCTATCTTCGATTGCAGCGCGTGTGCCTAGTCGCGAAGAGAGGGGTAGCTGGTCTGGCAGCAGCAAGCAGATGGTGGGAATTGCAGTGTGAGGCTCCGCGGCCGTCTGCTCGAATTGGCTGACTGGGCACGACTTCGGAGCAGAGCCCTGGACGCGTCAGCGGCCGATGGCCTGCAGCTCGGCGATCGCGGTGCGGGCCAACATGCGCTCGGCGTCGTCCTTGGCCTCGCCGAGCATCGCCTCGGCGGCCCGGCGTTCTGCTTCGAGCTCGCCGTCCTTGAGGCCGTCGAGATCGATGAGTTGCTGCGCCAGGATGGTCAGTCGCTCCGGCGACACCTCGGCGATGCCGCCGCGTACGAACACGCGCCGGCGCCCCGAGGCGAGCTTGATGTCGAGCACGCCGGGGCGCAGCGACGTGATCATCGGCGCATGGCCGGCGAGCACCGTGAACTGCCCGTCCATGCCCGGCACGATCACCTGCTCGGCCTCCACCACCGGCTCGACCTTCGGATTGTCGCCGCGCTCGGGGATGAGCATTTTCGCCGGGGTCACCAGCTCGAACTTGAACGTGCCTGCCATCTGCCGGATCTTCTCTCATTGCCCGTCATTGAGCGGGCCGTTCTGGTCGTCGTGTGCGCCGGTTCCAGCCGTCAGTTTGTGGGGCCGCCGCTCTTGGCGTCGACCTCGTCGGGCGACTGCAGTTTGGTGCCGCAGAACGGGCAGTGATAGAGCGGAAATTCCACCATGCCCGGCTCCTCCTCCTCCACGTCGATCATGCCAACCGAGATGTAGAGGATGCCGTCGTCGCCGACGGTAATGAGCGGATCGAAGTCTTGATCGCTCATCGCGTCCTTGAGGATCTCGCAGCACGACCCGAAAGGCTTTGCGTCCGCGGCCATGTCCGCCTCCGATCTGGCCGGACCCCACGCCCGGCTCGTGCTCAGTCAACGCCGCTATTGCGGCTGCCGCGTGGCCCGCGTCAAGCCGCCTCGGCGAGTTTTTCGGCTTTGGCGATCGCCTCGTCGATGGTGCCGACCATGTAGAAAGCGGGCTCGGGCAGGTGATCGTAGTTGCCGTCGCAGATGCCTTTGAAGCCCTTGATCGTCTCGCTGAGCGGCACCTGCACGCCCGGCGAGCCCGTGAACACCTGGGCGACGTCGAACGGTTGGCTCATGAAGCGCTCGATCTTGCGAGCGCGGGCGACGGCCAGCTTGTCGTCCTCGGACAGCTCGTCCATCCCGAGGATGGCGATAATGTCCTGCAGCGACTTGTACTTCTGCAGGATCGACTGGACCTGGCGGGCAACCGCATAGTGCTCCTCGCCGACGACGCGCGGGTCGAGCATGCGCGACGTCGAGTCGAGCGGGTCGACGGCCGGATAGATGCCCTTCTCGGCGATCGACCGCGACAGCACGGTGGTCGCATCCAAGTGGGCGAACGACGTGGCCGGCGCCGGGTCGGTCAGGTCGTCGGCTGGCACGTAGATCGCCTGCACCGAGGTGATCGAACCCTTGGTGGTCGATGTGATGCGCTCCTGCAGGG
>JANOJW010000185.1:0-2060 GCA_031418955.1 Hyphomicrobiales bacterium
CCGTCGTCGCCGCGGACCAGAAGTGCAACCTTTGCACTGGAGTCCTGACCCAATATCGCCGAGACGACTTCAAGCCCGCGGCCGGGATCAGGACGACCGTCGTCAGACAAGATTACGTCTGCAATATAATATCTTCTTTCCGATTTATGATAATGAGCGACAAGCGCCAGGTCCTCAACGAGCGCGAGGATCACATCAGCGTTTGCGATCGCGTCCCGCAAGCGCTCGATCGCGTCCTCGGCCCATGCCTTCGCCTCACAGAAGACCCGGTAGCCCGTATCATCCAGCGCGCACAACAACGCTTCCAGATGCTGAGAGATGCCGAGCGAAGGCTGACTGCTCGCAAAGATCATCATTGGAACACTCGAATCCATGGGTTCGATATCGAAGCCTAACCGACATGCACTCAGCTATCAACATTGACCTGTCTGATGCACCGCGCATTTTTCAATGATACCTTGACGGAGCGGCGTTGTCGGTCCATGTTGTACAACATATCGACCATGCAAGATCGACCACGCAAGGGGAGGGGGAGTGATGCGTCCCGACCAGAGGGGGCTGCCGCGGCTGCCTTGGCAGAAAGTCGTTGTGCTCGCAGATATCCGAGCACAGTGCGGCGTGACCGGCGTGCCCGCGCACGAGAGGACGGACCTCGAACGCGCCGACCACGAGTCAGTGATCGAGATCCTCGCCACCGTCGATCGGCTTGGGCTCGATCCCGTCCACATCGAGCAGCCAGCAGCGCTCGCGGCCTACGCCAGCGCACGGCGCGGCGTCCTCGTCTATCCGTTGTACGCAGGCGGCCTGTCGCGCTGCCGGGCGCTACTTGCCGCAGCGAGTTCCGAGTTTCTCGGGCTCGAGTTCGTCGGCCTCGACGCCCTCGGCATGACGACCGTGCTCGACAAGGCCGAAGCCAAGCGGCTCGCCCGCGCCTGCGGCCTGCGCACCCCGGCATCGATCGTGGTTTCGAGCGATCGCGACATCGCGCGCTGCGGTGCCTTTCCACTGCCGGCCGTGCTGAAGCCGGTCGCCGGCCGTTCCGGCCTCGGCATCGGCCCGGGCAACCTTGCGCGATGCCCCCTCGACGCCATGACGCGAACGAGCGAGCTGCTCGAGCGGTTCCGCCAGCCGGTGCTGGTCGAGGAATTCGTCGGCGGGCGCGAGGTGGCGTTCATCTCGATCGAGGGCGAGAGCGACCCCTACGAAGCCTTCGTCGAGACCGTGGTCGACGGCACCTCCGCCTGGTTTGACAGTCGCCTCAATGATGCTGCGGCCAAGCTCGCTGGAAACCGCGACCGCTCACTGCGCCGGATCGATACGGAGTTGGCCGACGGCGACCTGACCGCGATCCGGCGGCTGCTCGGGTCACTGGGGCACTACGGCGCTGTCCGCATCGATGGGAAATTCATCGATGGCGACTTCCACATGCTCGGTGTCGCCCCGGTGCCGGCTGCCTGGCTTGGTCCCGACGGCGATCTCGCCCAGTGCTTCAAGCCGGAAGGATTGAGCCGGTCCGACGTGCTGCATGCGATCCTGGCCTCGGCCCTGCAGGCGCCCGTGCATCGTCAATCGCTGCCCCAGGCGCAAGCCCACTGGCGGCGTCAGCTTCGCTGAGGTCGCGCCGTCTCTGCCCGCGGCTCGCATCACGATCAAGCTGGATGCTTCGCGGCGAGATACTTCTCGAGCCAGTGGATGTCGTAGTCGCCGTTGATGATGTCGGGATGCTGCACAAGATCGGCGAACAGCGGGATCGTCGTCTCGATGCCGTCGATCACGAACTCCGAGAGGCAGCGCCGCAGCCGCATCAGGCACTCGTTGCGGTTCTTGCCCGCGACGATCAGCTTGCCGATCAGCGAGTCGTAGTTGGGCGGAATGCGATAGCCCTGGTAGACGCCCGAATCGACGCGCACGCCGAGCCCGCCGGGCGGATGCCAGTAGGTAATCTTGCCGGGCGAGGGACGAAACGTCACCGGGTTCTCGGCACAGATGCGGCACTCGATGGCGTGGCCCGAGAACGTCACCTCCTCCTGCTTAACCGACAACGCGCTGCCCGAGGCGAC
>JANOJW010000186.1:0-5697 GCA_031418955.1 Hyphomicrobiales bacterium
TCAAGAAACTCAACCCCGGCATCGTCTACTGCCAGATCAAGGGCTTCGGGAAGGGCAGCCCCTACGAGACGAGCCTCGCCTTCGACATGATCGCGCAGGCCGCCGGCGGCATGACCAGCACGACGGGCTATGGCGACCGGCCGCCCGTCAAGCCCGGCACCTCGTTCGGCGACACCGGCACCGGCATGCTGATGGCGATCTCGATTCTCGGCGCGCTCTATAAGCGGCAGCGCAACGGTCAGGGGCGGCGGCTCGAGGTCGCGATGCAGGACGCCATGATCCATTACATGCGCGTGCCGTTTTCGCGCACGCAAGGTTCGGGCAAGGCTGTGCTGCGCGAGGGCACCGACCGCTCGGCCAAAGGCGGCCTCGTCCCGAACGCGCTTTATCCGTGCAAGCCGGGCGGACCCAACGACTACGTCTACGTGTTCTGCTCGCGTGCCAACCCCGAGCACTGGCAGCGTCTGCTCACCGTGATGGGGCGCGAGGATCTCAAGGGCGATGCGCGCTATGACACGCAACCGGCCCGTACCGAGCGGCCAGCCGAGGTCGATGCGATCATCGCCGCGTGGACGCGGGGCCACACCAAGGACGCGTGCATGCGGCTGATCGGTGCGGCCGGCGTGCCGGCGGGCGCGGTGTTCGACACGCTCGAGCTGATGCAGGAACCCTCGTTCGAGGCGCGCGGCATCATGCAGACGATCGAGCATCCCGCGACCGGCAAGGTAAAGATGCCGGCGTGGCCCGTGCGTTTCGACGGTGCGCCAGCGAAGGTGAAGCCGTCGCCGCTGCTGGGTGAGCACGTCGACGAGGTGCTCGGCTCCTGGCTCGGGATGAGCGGCGGCGACATCGCGGCGCTGAAAAAGGACGGGGTGGTGTAGGGGACGTAGGGCGCAATAGCGCGTCCGCCGACTTTTCCACGGCCGCGGCGCTCAACGCGCGTATTGCGCCGACTTCCAGCGGTGAACGTGGCGGCGCAATACGCGCGTCGACGTCGGCGGCCGTCGAAAGCGCTGTGCCCGCGCTATTGCGCCCTACGGGTGCGCGGACTTCGACCCAGTGTCGATTGGCGGCGGCACTCAAAGCTCACGCATCGACCCTCACGCCAGCGCCTCGGCGGCGCCTTTGAGGCGCTGGTTGACGGCGCTGCCGGGGCGGTGGCTCAGGCGCTCGTTGGCGAGCGCGACGGCGACGTCGCGTTGACCGCTGCGGATCGCTGCATCGGCAATAGTCCACTCGACGACGTCGCGCTGGGCGTGGCTGCCGCCGATCAGCCAGAGGTCGTAGCGGGCAGCGAGCAGGTGCTCCAGCGCGCTCGCATGGTCGCCGCGATGATAGGCCGTCAGCCCATCGACGAGCGGCAGCCCGATTGCGCGGTAGGCGTGCGACGGCTCGGCACCACTCGCCGCGGTCGCCGACATCACCGCACGCAGGCGATCGAGCGTCGCGCCGTCGCCCGCGCGAATCGCGGTCATCGCGGCGTGCACGTCGGCAAACAGGCACAGCTTCCCGTCGGCGTGTCCCTCCCAGAGCTTGGCGAGCGACTGCCAGCGGTCGCCCGCGTCGATGCCCAGCATCTCGAGCCGCCAGAGCAGCGCCGTCGCATTGGTGAGGCTGATGCCGATCGGGCGCTGAGTTGCCTGCACGGGCCCGTCGTAGATGGCGAGGGCGGCGTCGAAATCGCCGAGCTCGACGTGGAACAGCGCCTTGTGCCACCAGATGTGCACGCGGCTCTGGTTGTCCTTTCCCGACCAGAATGCATCGCGCTCGTCCATCCAGGCGAGGCCATCGCGGGGCCGGCCGGTCATTTCGAGGACGTGGGAGACGGCGTGATGAGGCCAGTAGCCGTAAGGCTCGAGCGCGGCTGCTTCCCGCGACACGTCCTCCGATTGCGCATAGTTGCCGGCTTCCTCGAGCCCGAAGCCGTAGAACGAGCGCATGATGCCGAAGCTCGGCATGCCTCGAGACCAGAACGGCAGCGCGCGGGCCGAGCGGTCGCGCACCGATGCGAACTCGCCGCGAAACGCGTCCTGATGCAGGGCTGCAAAATGCGCGATGAGATCGCGTGGATGGCGCATCAGGTGACGGTCGAGGATGCGCACGGCCGATGCGCGATAACCCTCGACGGCGTGAGCGAGGGCTGAGGCGTGGGCGGCTTCGCGCTCGTTCAAAGGGAGCGCGCGCGCCGTGGCGAGCAGCGCGCGGGCGCCGGGAATGAACTGGCAGTCGTTCGACAGCGTGAACATCCAGGCCTTCGCCAGATGCGCCATTGCGAAGGTGGGGGAAGCCTGGCGCGCCGCCTCGCAGAGTTTGGCCGCATCGCCGTAGGACAGCGTGAAGGCGCGCACGGCCTGCTCGTAGTGGGGCAGCGCCTCGGCGGTGGCTCCGGTGAGCGCGTGTCCCTGGGCGTCATTGAGCATGCTTTTGTCCCGTCAGTGGGTTGTTTGGCAATCGCATCCTACCGCGGAGCCGTGACGCGACAAGTATCAACTACGCCATGCCGGCCTCGCGCCGCACGTAGCGGGCGATGTCGGCGTGAGTTGCGAACCAGATGCTCGCGTGGCTGCGGATGTGGCGGATCAACTCGTCGAGGATCTGGATGCGGCTGCCGTGGCCGATGATGTGGGGGTGCATGGTCAGCAGATAGAGCCCGCCCGGTCCCGATTCGTAGACGGCGTCGAACTCGCGGCGGAACACCTCGAGCACGCCCGACGGCGGCGTATAGGGCCGCGAGGCGCCGAAGCGGTCCATCATAAGATAGGGCGCGTCGTCGCGGATCCATTCGACGGGCAATTCGACGACGCCGGTCGCTGCGCCATCCTCGAGCAGCTCATAGGGGTCGTCGTCGGCCATCAGCGAGCTGTCGTAGAGGAGGCCCATCTCGCGCGTGATGGCGAGCGTGTGGGGCGAAAAATCCCACGACGGGGTGCGGATGCCGACCGGGCGGACGCCGGTGATCCGCTCCAGCGTGTCGGCGGCGCGCAGCTGCAACTCGCGCTCGTCGGCGGGCGGCAGCGTGCTGTTCAACTCATGGATCCACGAATGGATCGCGACCTCGTGACCCTCGGCGACGTTGGCGCGCTGCTCGTCTGGGTGCAGCAACGCCGTGACGCCCGGTACGAAGAACGAGGCCTTGATGTCGTACGTCGCGAGCAGCTTGCGTATCCGCGGCACGCCGACCCGGGCGCCGTACTCGCCGGCGCTGAGACGACCCGGCGACGCATCGCCCCAGCGCAGCGTCGTCGTCTCGTGGTCGCTGTCGAAGGAAAGCGCGACCGCAGTCGCTGCACCTCCGGGCCAGGCCTTGGGACGCAACGAGCGGCCCGCGCGCACTTTGTTGACGATGCCGCGCCACTTGTCCTCGGGCCACCGCCACGCTTCCGCGTCGTTGGGCTGGCTCGCTGCCGGAGGCGGACTGACGGTCGTCGGTTTAACGGCCATGGCGATCTCCTACTCTGCCGCCTTGATCTCGTCGCGGATCAGCGTGTCGCCCGGCTTGACGTGGGTGAACTGCACGGCTTCGTCGGACACGTCCAGGCGGCCGTCGATGTCGCGCACGACAGTGAAGCGCGAGGTGGCGAGATCGCCCGCGTCCGTGAAGTCCTCGCGATAGTGCGCGCCGCGGCTGTTCTCGCGCTTCAGGGCGGCGTGCGTGATGACCTTCGACAGCTCGATCTGGGAGCGCAGGTTCAGCCAGTCGGACCAGGACAGATTGAAGCGGCGGTCGCCGTCCGGCACGCCGGTGGTGATCAGCTCGTGACCAAGCTCGCCGAGGCGGCCGAGCGCGCGCGTCATGCCGCTTTTGTCCCTGATGATTCCGACATCATCCCACATCAGGTCCAGCAAGCTGTCCCTGATGTGGTTTGTGGTTCGCGCCTTCGCTTGCCCGCCAGCAACCGGCGCGTGGAAGGGCGCTTGGGCTCGCGCGATCTCGGCCTTGACCAAGTCCATGTCGGGTTCACGGCGGCCGAGACCGTGGCTGATGTCGGCTGACATGGTCTCGCCGGCGATGCCGCCGTAGACCGTCGAATTGGCGACGCCGTTGCCGCCCAGCCGGTTGGCCCCGTGCACGCCGCCCGCGTCCTCGCCCGCGCAATAGAGGCCGGTTGCGGCGGTGGACGTGTCGACGTTCACGACCACGCCGCCCATCAGGTAGTGCGCGGTCGGCACCACCTCGACGAGACCGCCGGCAAGGTCAAAGCCGCAGTCGGCGCAGCGCTCGACCATACCCTTGAACTGTTTTCGAACTTTCTCGGGCCCCAGATGCCCCATCGCGATGTACAAGCCCCCGTTGGGCGTGGTGCGGCCGGCCTGCATCTCCCGGTACATCGATTGCGAGACGAGATCGCGCGTCGCCCGCTCGCCGCGGGGATCGTAGTTGAACATGAAGCGCTGCTTGGCCCCGTCGAGCAGATAGCCACCGGCGCCCCGCAGGCCTTCCTCGATGATCGTGCCGGTCATGCGGGTATCTGGGCCGGCGAGCACGCCGGTGGGGTGGAACTGCACCATCTCCATGTCGCGAAGGGAGAGGCCGTAGCGCAGCGCCATGGCGAGGCCGTCCATCGACTTGTCGCCCGATGGCGTGTGGTACTTGTAGTTGGTCGGGCCCCCGCCGGTGGCGAGCAGCACGGCCTTCGCCTCGATCAGGCGGAACGTGCCGGTGCGCACGTCGAGGAATAAGACTCCGGCGACGGGCGGTGGATTGGGGTCAGCCCCTCGGGTCTGCCGCCCACGCGAAGTCGGTGCCGCGGGCGCCTCCCTCCCCCCTTGCGGGGGAGGGCCGGGGTGGGGGGTGTCCACTGCGCTATCGACAGGTCTGTGCACCACCCCCAACCCCGGCCCTTCCCCCGTCGAGGGGGAAGGGAGAGGGCCATGACCGCTCGGTTCGCGCTCGAGGCTTGGTTTCGGATGCGTCAAATGCGATCGCTCCCCACGCGAGGAGGATGCGCCGCGCTCCGGGATCAGCGCCAGCGCGCGGTGCTCCTCGAGGCGGCGGATCGCGGGCCGCGCCCACACCTGCTCCATCAGCCGGTTGATGATCTCGATGCCGGTGAGATCGCCCTTGTGCACGGTGCGGTCGAACGTCTGTCCAGCGAACGCCTTGCCGTGCAGCGTGCCGTCGGGATTGCGGTCGAAGAAACAGCCGATCTCGTTCTCGAGCTCCTGGACGCGCTCGATCGCCTTCGTCACCAGCGTCCAGGCGAGCTGCTGGTTCGGCAGCCACTTGCCGCCGTCGATCGTATCCATGAAATGGCGCTCGATCGAGTCGCCCTTGTGCAGCGCGACGTTGTAGCCGCCCTGCACCATGCGTGTGCAGCCCGACTTGCCGACGAGCCCCTTGGTGGCAACGACGATGTCGAGGTTGGGGTTCGCCTGATGCGCATGCAGCGCGGCGAACAGCCCCGCGCCGCCCGAGCCCAGGATCAGGATGTCGCACGAGGAGCGTTCGAGCATGGCGGCAGGTCCAGAGTGAAGGCGGGGTTGGCCGAGATGTGTTGGGTGTTGTAGCGTCGGGGCGGAGAGTTCGCCAGGGTGGGCACACTCGGTAACAGCCGGCCCTGGCTGGCTAGACGCTCGTGACGCCGCTGGCAATAGACGCCTCGACAGCGACCAGGACTTCGTGCGGGTTGAGGTTGTGACAGCATTGAAACGCGGCATACCCGTCGTCCCAATCTTGCTCGAAGGAACTCGGTTCCC
>JANOJW010000187.1:0-3370 GCA_031418955.1 Hyphomicrobiales bacterium
GGCCGCAAGCTCGCCGAGCGGTTGGCCAAGGACGGCGCGCTGGGCGGCCAGTCGATCTCGCAATTGACTCTCTATGACGTGGTCGCGGGCGCCAAACCGGCCGGCGCCAAGTTCCCCGTCGAGGTGCAGACGGGCGATCTCCCCGCCGACGGCGAGACCGACAAGCTGGTGGCGTCCAAGCCTGACGTCATCTTCCACCTGGCGGCGATCGTCTCGGGCGAGGCCGAGCAGGACTTCGACAAAGGCTACCGGATCAACCTGAAGGGCACGATGAACCTCTTCGAGTCGATCCGCCGGGCCTACGACGGCGCCGCCAACAAGCCGCGCGTCGTGTTCACGTCGTCGATCGCCGTGTTCGGCGCGCCGTTCCCCGAGAAGATTTCCGACGAGTTCTTCACGACGCCGCTGACCAGCTACGGCACGCAAAAGGCCATCGGCGAACTGCTGCTGGCCGACCTCACGCGCAAGGGAATGATGGATGGTGTCGGCATCCGGCTGCCGACCATCTGCGTGCGGCCCGGCAAGCCGAACAAGGCCGCGTCCGGCTTCTTCTCCAACATCATGCGCGAGCCGCTCAGCGGTCACGAGGCCGTGCTTCCGGTCTCCGAGGACGTGATGCACTGGCACGCCTCGCCGCGGGCAGCCGTCGGCTTCCTGCTGCATGCCGCGACCATCGACGGCGCCAAGCTCGGCACGCGACGCAATCTGTCGATGCCGGGACTCGCCGTGACGGTCGGCCAGCAGATCGAGGCCCTACGCAAGGTCGCGGGTGAGAAGGTCGTCGCGCGCATCAAACGGGTGCCGGACAAATTCGTGCAGGACATCGTCGCCGGCTGGCCGCGCAACCTCGATGCCAAGCGCTCGACGGCGCTGGGCTTCAAGGCCGACGCCAGCTTCGAGGAGATCATCAAAATCCACATCGAGGACGAGCTCGGCGGCCGGATCGGGTGAGCGGGGAGCGACACATGACCATCTCGAACAAGGCAGCGATGCTGCTGATGATCCCGGACGCCAAGGCGTTCCGGGCTGCACTCGACAAGTCGGGCCTCACTGATCGCTTCGATGTCGTCGACGTGGCGCCCGGCCAGAGGCCCGATCTCGAGGTCGCGGCGCGCACCGAAATTCTCCTCGCGCAGGCAGCCGCACCGGGCCTCCTCGCCGAGTTGCCGCGCCTGAAGTGGGTGCAAGCGATGACGGTCGGCGTCGACAACTGGCTGGCGCGCAAGGATCTGGTCGCAACGCACACGCTGACCGCCGCCCGCGGCACGCACCGCGTGCAGATGCCCGAAAACATCCTCGGCGCGATCTTCCATGTGACGAAGCGCTATCATGCGATCGGGCTCAACCAGTCGAAGAGCGAGTGGCATCGCAGCATCTCTGTGCCGATCGCCGGCAAGACGCTCGGCATCCTGGGGCTCGGCGCCATCGGGCAGGAACTGGCGCGCAAAGCCGCCGCCCTCGAGATGAGCGTGATCGGCGCCAAGCGCACGCCCGAAGCCTTGCCCGGCGTCGATCGCGTCTACAGCCCCGGGGAGCTCGACGAGGTGCTCGAAAAGAGCGACTTCGTCGTGCTGCTGCTGCCGTCGACGCCCGAGACCGAGAACCTGATCGACAAGCGCCGGCTTGCGCTGATGAAGCCAACGGCGTTCCTCATCAATTTCGCGCGTGGCAGCCAGATCGTCGACCAGGACCTGATCGACGCGGTGCGGGCAAAAACCATCGCCGGCGCGGTGCTGGACGTGTTCCGCACCGAGCCGCTGCCGTCGAGCCACCCGTTCTGGACGACGCCTGGCATCAGCGTGCTGCCCCACATCGGCGGCCTGCACCCGCAGCGCAACGAGATGGTGGCGGAACTGTTCGTCGAGAACGTGCGCCGTTTCGTCGAAGGCCGGCCACTGAAGGAAGCCGTCGACCGCGCGCGGGGATATTGAGAAAACGTCGAACGCCGTTGGCCCGGCCATCCCGCTGTCGCGTCACGCTTTCCGCGCAATCCCGATGCGGCGACCCGCCCGCTCCGGAACGGGAAGCGGCAGCCCTGCTGCCTTCAGCGCATCGAGCCTGTCGCGGATGTCGGCTGGCCAGGGCGCGGTTCGCCGGCTCGCCATGTCGACGTGCAGAAACATCCACTCGGCCGTCGCCGCCAGCCAGCCAGCTTCCGCATGCACGAGCTCGCAGAACATGTGCAGGCGCTTGTCGTCGACATCGAGGATGCGCGACGCGACCCGCACGGGATCGGCCAGCATCAGCTCGCGCACGAAGCAGGTGTGACATTCGACGGTCATGAACGACAGATTGCGCGAGACGATGTAGTCGGGACCCAGGCCGACGGGCGCTAGCACCTCGTCGATCGAGCGGTCGAACAGCACGCCGTAGTAGGCTTGGTTGAGATGGCCGTTGTAGTCGACCCAGCCCGGCTCGATGCGCATCACCGACGATGTGAGCAGCGGCGTGGCGACGAAGGTCATGCGTGGTCGCTCCCGTGCGGTGGCAGGCACCGAACCAGCCGGCACGCTCTGCACCTGCGTTCGATCCCGTTTCGATGATGCGTATCAGACGACGCCCTGATCACCGCTTCACCGCCGCCAACAGATGCCCGAAGAATGCGTCGATCTTCGCCTTGTCGATCCAGCGCAGAACAGCGACGAGATCGTGCTCGGGATCGAGCCAGATCAGGCTCGTGCCCGCGCCCGTCGCGTACACGCAGCTCTCGGGCGCCGACGTAAAACGCTTGTCGCCGCGATTGAGCCACCACAGGCAGGCGTAGCTCGGGTTGGTCGGCGAGGGGCTGAGCATCGTTTCGACATAGCTCGCGGGCAACAGTTGCGTGTCGCCCCAGCGCCCGCCGCGCGCGACGAGCAGGCCCAGCCGCGCATGATCGCGCGCCGATATGAACATGCCGCCGCCCCAGTGCGCACCGCCCGAGACGGACTGCATGCGCTTGCCCCCGACGTCGATCCACGACGTGCGATAGCCGTGCCACTCCCATTCGCCCGACGCGCCGATCGGGTTCATGATGCGCTCGCGCAGCACCTCGGGTAGCGGCTTCCCGAAGCGCATCAGCAGCGCCAGCGCCAGCACGTTGACGCGCACGTCGTTGTACTCGTAGTGGGTGCCGGGCGTTTTCAACTCGCGCCGTTCGCCCTTGCGGCTGTTGTCGGCGCCGACGCCGAGCTGACGGTTGTGGTCGACCTGATCGGATTTCTCCCAGAGCTCGCCCTGCCACTCGCTCGACTGCTGCAGCAGGTGCCGCCAGGTGATCTTCCCGTTGTGCGCGCTCGCAAACCAGGGGCCTTTCACGGTCGCGCCCACCGGCTCGTCGAGGCTCGCGATCAGGCCGTCGGCGACGGCGAGTCCTGCGAGCACGGCGAGA
>JANOJW010000188.1:0-2124 GCA_031418955.1 Hyphomicrobiales bacterium
CTCGAGGAGCGCAAGAAGCTCGGCCTGCTCAAGGACCTGCCGGCGAAGCTGGAAGAGGAGATCCTGCCGTACTTCAAGGAGGGCGCCGCCAACGGCATCTTCCCGGACGACGGCGGCGGCGAATCCGCGGCGAAGAACGACCTGGAGTTCTACGCGCTTTCGGGCGCGATCAAGAAGGAAAACCCCAAGGTCGAGGACTTCTGGCATCTGGCCGCGCTTAAGGCGGCACTGGCCAAGCTCAAGTAAGCGTTTTGCGCGGCTGGCAGCTCGCGTCGTTCGCCCTGTTTTTCGGGCTGTGGGAGCTCGCCGGCCGCTGGCCGCTCAGCGCGGCGTTTCCGCCGTTCAGCAGCACTTTCCTGGCCCTGGTCGAGATGCTGCGCGACGGCAGCCTGGGGAAGGCCTACCTGATCACCGCCCAGCCGCTGCTGATCGGCGTCGCGCTGTGCGGCGCGGCGGGCATCGCTTTTGGCATCGGCATGGGCCTGTCGCGCACCGTCGAGTGGCTCTCCCTGCCGGTCTTCATCATCCTGCAGGCGGCGCCGATGGCGGCGATCATCCCGCTCCTCACCTATGTGTACGGCATCGGGCTCACCTCGAAAGTGCTGGCGGTGATCATGCTCGCCGCGCCGGTGATCGTGATGAACTCGTACAAGGGCATCCGCAACACGCCACCGTCGCTTCTGCAGATGTGCCGCTCGTTCCAGGGCTCGCGGCGCCAGGAAGTCATCAAGATCGTGCTGCCGCACGCCGCCGCGCTGATCTTCACCGGTCTGCGCCTGGGCCTCGCGATGGGGTTCATCGGCATCGTGATCGCGGAGCTCCTGATCACGCCGACCGGCATCGGCGACCTCATCACCTATCACAGCTCGACGGCGGACTATCCGAAGATGTTCGCCGCGATCTCCTCGATCGTGGCGGTGGCCGCGATCTCGCTGCACCTTCTCGAGCGCCTCGAACGGAGATTGTTCCCCAGTGGATGAAGCCATCGTCGAGGTCAAGGGCGTCGGCAAGACCTACGACAGCGGCAAGGGGGCCGGAACGCAGGCGCTGCGCGATGTCAACCTCGCCTTCCCGAAAGGGCAACTGTCGACCCTGCTCGGGCCGAGCGGCTGCGGCAAGACCACGCTGCTCAAGATCATCGCCGGCCTGATCCCGGCCAACTCGGGCGAGGTGTGGGTAAAGGGAAAGAAGGTCGATGGCCCCGGCCCCGAGCGCGCGTTCGTGTTCCTGGACTTCGCCCTGCTGCCGTGGGCCGACGTGCTGCGCAACGTCGCCTTCGGCCTCGAGCTGCGCGGCGTGCCGCGCGAGGAGCGCGAGCAGGTGGCGCGCAAGTACATCATCGAGGTCGGGCTCAAGGGCTTCGAACACCGCCACCCGAATCAGCTCTCCGGCGGTATGCGGCAAAGAGTGGGCCTCGCGCGCGCGCTCACCGTCGACGCCGACATCATCCTCATGGACGAGCCGTTCTCGTCGGTCGACGAGCAGACGCGGCGCAAGTTCCAGGAGGACCTGTTGGATCTCTTGCGCCACCACCAGAAAACGGTGATCTTCGTCACGCATAGCATCGAGGAGGCGGCGTACCTCTCCGACCAGATCGCGCTGCTCTCGCCGCGGCCCGGCACCGTGTCGAAGATCGTGCGCCCGGAAGTCGACCATAGCCGCAGTCCCGACGAGATCCGGCGCGACCGCGGCTATTTGGATACCGTCGACGAGATCTGGGGCATCCTGAGGAAGTACGTATGAGGATGGTGCTTTCACTGGTCGTGTGGTTCGTGCTCTGGGAGATCGTCGGGCAGATGAAACTCTCGAGCATCGTGCCGCCGTTCAGCGCGGTGATCGAGGCGGCGATCGAGATCGCGCCCACCGACAAGTTCCGTAACGCAGCCATCATCACGCTGCGCTCGTTCGGCCTGGGCATGGCGCTCGCGCTCGTCATCGGCATCCCGCTCGGCGTGGTGATGGCGCGGGTGCAGGGCATCGGCCGCCTCCTCGGGATGTGGGTCAATATCTTCGTCAGCGCGCCGATCTCGGCGCTGGTGCCGATCCTGATGGCGGTCGTCGGCATCGGCGAGACCACGGTGGTGGTCACCGTGTTCCTGTTCGCCGTGTTCGTCATCATCCTCG
>JANOJW010000189.1:0-12399 GCA_031418955.1 Hyphomicrobiales bacterium
GACGGCCTTGGCGTCGGCGGCCCAGCCGGCGCTGACATACAATCCATGCAGCATCGTCAGGACACGGGCGACGTCGGCATGATCGGGCCCGCGTGCCATCTCGGCGATGGCGAGCGCCCGCTTCAACAACTGCTCGCTGTCGGGGCCGAAGCCGCGCACCTTGACCAGCAGGACGAGCGCCTCGCCGACCTGCGGATCGTCCCGGCCGAGCTTCTTCTCGCGGATCTCGATCGCCCGCTCGATCATGTCGGAGTTGAGCCGCATGCCGCCGAGCATGATCAGGATATTCGCCACCTCGGTGTGCTCGGGCCCGTGCTTGGCCTCGGTCGCTTTCAGCACCTCCTCGGCGAGCTTCACGGCCTCCGGACCCTTGCCTTCCTTGTACAGGCGCATGATCGCGGCTGCGGCCTCGGGCATCGACGGCGCCGGGGCCTGCGCGCCGGCCGGTAGGACGAGGGCCAGCGCAATTGCGATTGCGGAGAGAGCGGATCGAAGACCTGCGGGCGACATCGGAGCTCCAGATCGGGTCAGGCGCGGCGCACGCCGCACAGGTTCAGCCATGCCGGAGGAATGCGGCCGTGTCGAGGTTGATGGCCGCGGTGGGATTACCGCTCACCACCCCGTGAACGGCGTCTCGACGACCGGCGTCAAAGGCGGCTTGCCATGCCTGAAGGCGACGAGGTTGTCGACGACGAGTTGCCCCATGCGCTCGCGCGTGTACTGGGAGGCGGAGCCCACATGCGGCAGCAGCGTCAGGTTCGGCACCTCGAACCACTTCGGGTTGATCTTGGGCTCGTTGACGTACACGTCGAGGCCGGCCGACAGGATCGTGCGGTCGTGCAGCGCCTGCATCAAGGCCGCCTCGTCCACCACCGTGCCGCGCGCCATGTTGATCACGATGCCGTTTGGGCCAAGTGCTTTCAGCACGGCCGCATTGACGAGGTTCTGCGTCGCCGGCCCGCCGGGCAGGATCAGCAGCAGCGTGTCGACGTCGCGGGCCATGGCCGCGAGATCGGAAAAGAACGGCAGCGCCACGCCGGCCTGCGGCTTGCGGCCGAAGTAGGCGACCGGCGGCACGCCGAACGCCTCGAGCCGGCGCGAGATCGCCTTGCCGATGCGGCCGTAGCCGACCATGCCGATGCGGCGGTTGCGCAAGCTGGCGCGGGTCAGCGGATAGTCGCCCTTCTGCGCCCACTCGCCGTTGCGCATGTAGACCTGCGCCCGGTCGAGTTCGCGGAGCGTCGTCAGCAGCAGACCGATCGCAGTGTCGGCCACCTCCTCGTTGAGCACATCCGGCGTGTTGGTGATGATGACGCCCTTCGTTGCTGCGTGGGGCACGTCGATCGTATCGTAGCCGACGCCGAAGTTGCCGATCACCTTGAGTTTCGGCATCTGGTCCAGCATCGCCGCGCTCGCGTAAACGCCGGTATGCGAGCCCGTGGTCATGGCGACGACGCGCGGGCCGATTTCGGCCACGAGCTTGGCCTGATCGGGCACCCGCTCCATCCAATGACACTCGAACTCGGCCTCGAGACCGTTGACCATCAGCGGCATCATCAGGCCGGTCGAGAGCAGGACGGGCTTGGTCATTGCAGGAATTCCTGGTTGGGCTCGGCATGAGCTTTTGTGCGGTCCACGCACGTTAGATTTTTTCTGCGTGCGGGATCAATGCGTAAAACACTTGTCTCGCGCTAGACATGGACAGGCCCCCGATCCGGTGGCACCCCTGCGTCATCAGCCGTCCGGTGGGACCCGTCAAGCGCTCGGCGCGGGGTCGAGCGAGGGCGGCGGGCAAGGATGCTCTTCCCTCGCGGGGAGGGCATTCGTGTTTTTGGCCCCCGGTTCTAGGCGGAACTCACGCCTTGGCGGGCGTAGCGGCGGGCACTTTGCCGGCCTCCGGCATCTGCCGCGGCAGCAGCGTCACGGCAAGGAAGATCACGGCCGCCGCCGCCGCCAACACACGGAACAGCACGTCGAAGCCGTAGCCGCCGTGGATCCACTTGATGAACGGGAGAGTCGCACCGAGCACCAGGAAGCTCACCACATAGCGTCCGCCATACACCTGTGCACGGATCTCCGAGGTCGCCATCCGGCCGATCATGTAGTCGTTGATCGGGATCTGCCCGAACGCGCCCAGCATGAAGCCCAGCGCCACGGCGAGGGCGGCCCAGTCGTTGAGCCCGGGCATTGCCGCGAAGAATACGATCTGCACGATCGCTGCCCCCATGAACACCAGTCGCGGCCCATGCGTGTCGAGCAATGCGCCGACGACGAGTTGCGCCAGCGAGGCAACCGCGAACACCACGAACGCGAAGGTGCCGACCAGCGTCGCCGAGCCCGCGATGCCGCCGAGCCGCTCCTTGAACACCTGCGGCAGCGCGAACGTGGTCGACTGGAACACCAGGCTCGACACGGCGGCGGTGAAAAAGATGATCGCGGTCAGCCGCACCAGTGTCGCGCGCGCCTCCGCACTCACGCTAGACGGGGCAGCCGACGGGCCAGCCTTTGATGAGGCAGCCTTCGACGCCTTCAGCATCCAGTACACGGGCGCCGTCAGTCCCGCGACGAGACACACCGCGACCGCCGTCAGGCTGTAGCCCCAGGTCAGGATCGCCGCGAGTGAGACGGCCACCGGCGCGACGTAGCCGATCGCCACCGTCTCCGCGAGCGACGGCTCGCCGGGCTTGCGCTGCGTCTTCATGGTGCGCGCCATCTCCTCGCGCATCAGCCACCAGTAGGCGATGCCGACCAGGATCGACCCGATGCCCGGCAGCACGAACGCGGCCCGCCAGCCGCCGTTCGTGAACAGGAAGCTGCCGTGGTCGATCAGGAAGCCGGTGATCAGTGCCGCACTGCCGACGCCCAGATTGCCCCAGACGCCGTTGATTCCGAGCGCCATGCCGGTGCCCGAGGCCGGCGTGGTCAGCCCCTTCAAGATCAGCAGCAGGCCCGCCGCCGCCATTGCTGCCTGCAGCCAGGTGCCGACGCGGCCGGCGAAGTAGGCGGCCGACAGGAGGCTGAGCCCGAGCCCGAGATAGACCCAGATCACGCCGTTGCTCGTCCCCGTCGCCCCGACCCCCGTGGTCTTGACGCTCTCGACCACCATCGAAAGGCCGACCGGGTGATAGATCGCTGCCAGCACGCCGACGACGAACAACAGCAGCGCCATCTGCAGCGGCGTCTGCGCAAAGCTCGTGGCGATCGAAGCCAGGCCGATGCCGATGAAGAACACGATCATCATGCCGTGCCGGCTCCACGTATCGGCGAGGCGGCCGGCGGGGAGCGAATACAGCCCGAAGGCCATGAAGCCGAACGTCGCGAACGGGATCAGCTCGGCGTAGGTGAGCTTCCACTCGTTGACCAGCGCCAGCGAGACCACGGTCGCGTAGATCAGCGTCAGCAGGTGATCGAGGAAGTGGCCGATGTTGAGATAGAGGAAGCTCATGCGCTCGCGCATCGTCGGGCTTGCGGTCGCGTCAGTCGCCATGGCGCTTCGTCCTTATGTCTCGCAGAGTGTCTGGATGTCTCGCAGAGTGTCTGGCCCGGAGAGTCGCCGACCAGTATAGGCCGCGTCTAGCTGAGCAGTTGAGACGCATTTTCGGATGTCGGTTATGCCATCAGTCCGGCCAGGCCAGCAGCGCCGGCACCATCAGCGCCGCGATCACCCGTGCCTTCGCCTTGGCCGCGGCGTCGAACTGGCCAGCCTCGCCGAACACGTTCATGGCGCCCAGATTGCGGCCGCCCTGGCGCACCGGCACGTTCATGATCGAGGTCACGCCCATCGCGAAGATCTTCTCGAAGTCCTTGTAGGTGCCGCGCACGTCGTCGGCCCCGTCGGCGACGTAGATCTCGCCACGCGCCAGCACCGCCTGGTTCACCGGATAGGCCGTCACCTGCTTGCGCCCGCCGATTGGGTAGGCCTGCAGGTTGCTCGAATGGATGCGCTCGACCTCGCCGGTGCCCGGCACATAGCGGAACATGGTCGAGCCCTTGTAGCCCAGCGTCTTCTTGGCCAGCGCCTCGACCGCGATCAGGATCTGACGCGGATCGGCAGCCTCCGCCGTCACCGCCTGCACGGCCGCGATGTCCTCGATGGTGAGTGGGTGCGTCGCGCGCGTCATGGGCGTCTCCGGTTCGCCGATACAAGCCGCACAATCGGAGCACACCGGCCGCGGCGCTGTCCATCGCTTGTCGAACGCCCCCATCGAAGAAGCCTGATGTCCCATCGCGAGACCTCCGCGATCACGTCCATGATACGGACGGAGACAGTCTGATTTGCCGACAGATGAAAAGCGGAATTATTCGAGGTGCCCATAAGGGCCGGGGTTTGGGGTTGGGTGGCGGCACTGTTGGGTGATCTCGAGTGAATGGATTGACGCCGGTCCATAAACGGGTCGATCCTGCGTCCTCCACAGAACCTGCATCAGGAGACACTCCATGCGTCGCCGCGACTTCCTGAAGACCGCCGCCGGCGTTGGTGCCGTGACCGTGATCGGCCGCGCCACGGCGCTGGCCCAGGCCTGGCCCGAAAAGCCCGTGCGCTTCATCGTGTCGTTTGCGGCGGGCGGCGCCACCGATCTCGTCGCGCGACCTTGGGCGGACACGTTGGGACGGGCACTCGGCCAGCAGTTCGTGGTCGAGAACCGCGGCGGCGCCTCGGGTCTGATCGGCAACGAGGCGGCCTTCAAGGCGGCGCCCGACGGCTACACGTTCCTGTTCGCCGGCAACACGGCGACTGTCGGCCTGCCGATGCTGAAGAAGCATACGACCTTCGATCCGATGAAGTTCCTTCCCGTCGCGCGGACGGGCGACAGCGTCTCGGGCTTCGTCGTCCATCCAAGCGTCGGCGTAAAGACGTTCAAGGAGTTCATCGACCACGCCAAGGCGAACCCGGGCAAGCTCAACTTCGGCTCGTCGGGTCCGGGCACGCAACCGCATCTGCGGCACGAGATGCTGGTGTTCAAGGCCGGCGTGAACATCGCCCACATTCCCTACCGCGGCGGCTCCGACAGCCTGCAGGACCTGCTCGCCGGCAACATCCAGATCATGAACGAAGCCTCGACCCTGCCGCACTGCAAGGCCGGCAAGCTGATCCTGCTCAACATCAATGGTCCGAAGCGCTTCGAGGACTTCCCCGATGTGCCGACGCTGACCGAGTGCGGCATCAGCGGCGCCGACATGGCGTCCTGGTTCGCGCTGTACGCCCCGCCCGGCACGCCGAAGGAGATCATCCAGAAGCTCAACGCGAAGATCAACGAGGTCGCCGCGACCGAAGAGTGGCGCCAGAAGATGAAGCTCGTCGCCTGCATCCCCGCGGTCGCCACCGTCGAGCAAACCCAGAAGTTCTGGGACGACGACGTCAAGGCGACGGCCGAGGTGATCAAGGCCGCCAACCTCAAGCTGGAGTAGGCAGCGTCTGCGCCAAGGTCGGCGCAGTGTCGGCCGACCTGGCGCGGTTGCCCGGAACCGACCATTGCAGCAGCTATGACACGACGGGCCAAAGGAGACCCGGCCGTTGCATCTCGGGTGCCGTCCACACGACAACCGATCGGCTCGTCATGATGACCCCTGTTGGCTCGAGCGCGCAATCTGAATAGGCTCGTTCGATCCGACGCCGCATCCGCGCGAGGCCCCATGAAGATCACCGTCGTCCAGACCAACTCGATCGCCGATCGGGCGAAAAACATCGCCCAGGCGACGCAGCTGATCGAGGCCGCGATCAATGCCGACAGGCCCGACGTTCTGGTGCTGCCGGAGGTTTGGAACTGGCGCGGGCTCACGACCGCCGACAAGGTGCGCAACTCCGACTTGATACCGGGCGGCCCCGCCTACGAGGCGATCCAAAGCCTCGCCAAGACCCACAAGGTCTGGATCCACGGCGGCAGCCTGATCGAGCGCATTCCCGACGGCCGGCAGGTCCACAACACGACCTGCGTGTTCAATCGTGACGGTAGGGAAGTCGCGCGGTACCGAAAAATCCACATGTTCGACATCACCGCGCCCGACGGCACGCCCTACCGCGAGAGTGACGATGTGAAGGCTGGTTCTGAAGTCGTCACCTACGATCTCGAGGGTTTCAAGGTCGGTTGCACCATCTGCTACGACATGCGTTTCGCCGAGCTCTACATCAACCTCGCCAAGGCCGGCTGCGACGTCATCATGGTGCCGTCGTCGTTCACGCTGCAGACGGGAAAGGACCACTGGGATCTGCTGCTGCGGGCGCGTGCGGTCGAGACCCAGTGCTACGTCGTGGCGCCGGGGCAGTACGGCCCGTTCCTCGACGGCAAGGGGCAGACGCGGCTTTCCTACGGTCACAGTCTGATTGCCGATCCGTGGGGGCACATTGTCGCCAAGGTGTCGGACGGCATCGGCTTCGCCTCGGCCAATATCGAGCGCGCGCAGATTTCGCGCGTGCGCGAGTTGATACCGATGAACGCGCACCGGCGGCTGAAGGTCGGCTGAGGCCGACACCACGAGCCGAGACGCTGCCAAACACGGAACTGCCACGAGGACTCGAACGATGCTGACCAACCGCTGGGCCGTACTCGCGCTGCTGTTTGCCGTGCGCACGGGCATGGGCTTCCAGTTCCAGTCGGTGCCGGCGCTGTCACCGCTGTTCCTCACGGATTTCGCCATCACGGTCGCCGAGCTCGGACTGTTGATCGGGCTCTACCATGCACCGGGCGTGGCGCTGGCGCTGCCTGGCGGCGCGCTTGGGGCACGGTTCGGCGACAAGCGGCTGGTGCTCGTCCCGTCAAGGTCAAGCTGACATGACGTTCTGCCGCGCCCGTCGAGGTTTGCTCGCCGCAGCCGCCGCGCTGTTGCTGCCGCTTGTCGCGCGGGCGCAGACGACGGTGTCGCCTGCCCAAGATGTCGACGCCGCGCTGGCCGCGGCCGTCGTTCGGGCCCAGGCAACGCTCCCCGACTTCTGGGCCGTGCTCGAGAAGCCCGGCCCCATGGACGAGAACTTCCGCATCCGCATTCGCTATGCGACGCCCTCAGGCGGCAGCGAGGACGTCTGGGCCATCGACGTGCGGCGCGAGGGGGGCGATCGGATCACGGCAACCATCGACGGCGCCCCGCGCGACGTGCCGGGCATCACCCACGGCCAGCGCGTCACCGTGCCGGTGTCATGGCTCGTCGACTGGTTCTACTTTCGTGACGGACGCCTGCACGGCGCCCACAGCATTCGCGCGCAACTGCCCGCCATGAGCCGGCGCGAGGCCGACAAGTATCGCGCGATGCTGGCGCCGGAGTGACGCGCTGGGCCCGCAGCCTCACTTGGCCTTCCGGCCGGCCTCGCGGATCTGCGACAGCGTCTGGCGCGGCGTCAACGCTTCCGGGTCGATCTTCACTTCGATGATCGAAGGCTTTCCGGCATCGAGCGCGCGCTCGAAGGCGCCCTTGAAGTCGGCTGTGCGCTCGACCATCTCGCCGTGGCCGCCGAACGCACGCGCATAGGCCGCGAAATCCGGATTGACCAGCGCGGTGCCGGATACGCGGCCCGGATACTGCTTCTCCTGGTGGGCGCGGATGGTGCCGTACATGCCGTTGTTGGCAACGATGGTCACGACGTTGAGGCCGTACTGCACGGCGGTCGCGAACTCCTGCCCCGTCATCAGGAAACAGCCGTCGCCCGCGAAGTTCACGACTGTGCGCGTCGGGTCGTGCAGCTTGGCGGCAATCGCGGCGGGGAGCCCGTAGCCCATCGAGCCAGAGGTCGGCGCGAGGCACGAGCGGTAGCCCTTGTATTGGATGTAACGGTGCACGAATGCCGCGTAGTTCCCCGCGCCATTGGTCACGATACCGTGCTCGGGCATCATGTCGGAGACCGTGCGCACGACCTCGGCGAATTGCACCGAGCCCGGCGTCGCGAGCGGCTTCCAGCCCGCCTCGCAGGCGTCGCGCAACTCCTTTCGGTGCGCGCTCCAGGCAACGCTCGCGGGTTTGGTCAAGCTGTCGAGCAGGTCGGCGAAGGTGGCGGCGGTGGCGTTGATCGGCAGGTCCGCCCGATAGACGGAGCCGAGCTCGTTGCCGGACGGGTGCACGTGCACGAGGTAGGAGCCGGGATTGGGGATGTCGATCAGTGTGTAGCCCGACGTCGTCATCTCGCCAAGGCGCGCACCGACGACGATCAGCAGATCGGCGCCCGTGATGGCGGCGGCGAGCTTGGCGTCGAGACCGATGCCGGCATGACCGACGTAGTTCTTGTGCCGGTTGTCCATGTAGTCCTGGAAGCGGAACGCCGAACAGACCGGCATGTCGAAGCGCTCGGCGAAGGCTGTCACCTTCTTCTCGATGGCCTTCGACCATCCCGGGCCGCCGATCATCATCAGCGGGCGCTTGGCCTTGGCGAGTTGCGCGCGGAACTCGGCGGCGTCGGCGGCACTCGGGGCTGGATCGGCGAGGCGGGCCGGCTTGGCGTCGGACGTGTCGCTCGTCGCCGACAGCATGTCCTCGGGCAGGCCCAGCACGACGGGGCCGGGGCGACCGTTCTTCGCCACGTGGAAGGCGCGCGAGACATACTCGGGGATACGGTCCGTCGAGCGGATCACCGCCGCCCATTTCACGAACGAGGAGAACAGCGACTTCGTCTCGATCTCCTGGAACGCCTCGCGATCCTCGTGCTTCTCGCCGGGGAGACCGAGGAACATGATCATCGGCGTCGAATCCTGTTGCGCGATGTGCAGGCCGGCCATGGCGTTGGCGGCACCCGGTCCCCGCGTCACGAAGCAGATGCCGGGCTCGCCCGACACCTTGCCCCAGGCTTCGGCCATGATCGCCGTGCCGCCTTCCAGGCGGCAGATGACGGTCTTGATGCGGTTGGAATCGTGCAGGCCGTCGAGCGCGGCAAGGAAGCTCTCGCCCGGCACCGTGAAGGCGACCGTCGAGCCCTGCGCTTCCAGTTGATCGACCAGAATCTTGCCGCCATGCCGCATATCGAGTCCTCGCACCTGCCCGGAAATGGGTCCGCCGCTGTTCTAGCGGTTTTGCGGCCGACGTCCAATGTGGGAGAGGCACTGTGCTGCGGCAGTACAGGGTGCTGCGGCATTAGATGCTGGCTCGAAGCCAGACACCGTGGCGCTTGAGGTCGCCGCAATCTCGAGTAGCCGATCCGCGGGGGGGGGCAGGCTGAAGCCTGGCACCGTCACGTGATCATTCGAGCCTACTTCTTCGCGACCCGCTCGATCGACTTGATCGACGCGCGGGGGCGGCCGGATCGCTCCGCGATATCGCGATCCTGCGCCTCGATGATCGCCTTGATCGAGGCGTCCGCGTCCAGCTCGGTGATTTCGTCGCTCGCGACTTTCCGGTTCGACGACAACGAACCGTCCGCGTAGAGTACGTTAAACCACTGAAAATCGTCGCGCAGCCGTGGTGACCGACGCGCCATGTTGACCTCGGGGGCTCGAGTGTGCGCGACTGAGCAGGCAGTCAAGGATTCGGATCCGCCACACCAGAACGCGTGTGGTTCTGGTGGGCGGTACGAGCGGGCTTCAGCCCAGCTCGATCTGTCCGGCCTGCTTGCCGCGACCCTTGCGGTCGTCCTCGAGCACGAACGTGACCTTGTCACCTTCGTTCAAGCCGCGGATGCCGGCGGCTTCGAGCGCAGTGGCGTGGACGAACACGTCCTTGCCGCCGTCTGCAGGAGCGATGAAGCCGAAGCCCTTCGCCGCATTGTAGAACTTCACAGTGCCAGTGCTTTTCATGTCTCAAGCCTTTACGGTTCAAAGATACGCAAAGCGCGTGCTCATCTCCGTTGCGACGAGCGTGCGCCGTCTTCGTTCTCAGGTTTTCCCGGAAAAAACCTAGGGCTTACAGCCCCGAGGCAAAACCGCGAAAGCAAGATGGCCAGGATCGATTGCGGTCCCTGCCGGAGCCGCGCTTATGCGCTCGCAGTGGTCGGATAGCAAGCAGCAAGTCTAATCCGACGTCGAACGCAAGTGTCGCGGCGCAGATTGCAGCCACAAATGAGAAGCCGTGGTCGGGTTGGACTCGCGTCCCCGACTGGTGTAGAGAACAATGAGTTGGCTGCGTTATCCGATCGATGCGGGCTCGAGTTCCCCATCTGGCGCCAGACTGCAGGGTCGGGCCGCGTTGCTGAATAAGCGATACGAGCGAAAGCTGGAGGCGCCAACGCGCTTGATCGTGCTGTTGCTCGCCCCCTGCACAATCGCCAGACCCACGACACTGCGCCTGTCGTCCATGCGGACGGCTCGCCATGCGCGCCGTCGTTGTCGACGGACGAGCCGCATTTGCACCTCCCACCGATCGGGACGCTAGATGACGCCCAGACCGCTTTTCCGTTTCGCACGACTCGCTGCGTGCGTCATTGCCATCGCTGGATCTGCGTCGAGCGCCATCGCTCAGCCGCGCGCGAAGCCCGTTCCAGACAATGCTGTGGCGTGGTCCTACGGAACCGGTTGGGACTGCAAGCCCGGGTTCATGAAAAGCGCCGAGGCCTGCCTACGCATTGCGGTGCCGCCGAATGCGGCTCTCACCGGGTCGACATATGGCACTGGCTGGGAGTGCCGACGCGGATTTCGTGACGTCAGCGGCCAATGCGTGGCGATCGCGGTACCAGCCAACGGCTATCTGTCGGACTCTTCGTACCTGGACGGCTGGGACTGCAACCGCGGCTTCGAGAAGACAGCAGGCGGGTGTACGAAAGTGGCAGTGCCCGGGAATGCGTATCTGACGGAATCGACCTCGTCGCGGCCTTGGGAGTGCAACCGCGGCTATCGCGTGGAAGGCACAGCGTGCCTCGCGATCGCCGTGCCGGCCAATGGCTATCTCGACGGCAGCTATTACGGCCGCGGCTGGACCTGCGAGCGCGGCTTCAAGGCCACCCAGAGCGCCTGCGTCAAGGTCGAGGTGCCGAAGTTCGGCTTCCTGGATGCGACGGGCCGCGACTGGAAATGCGATCGAGGCTTCGCGCGGAACGCGACCGGCTGCGTGCAGATCCAACTGCCGGAGCGCGCGCATCTAACGTCCGCAGGCAACAACTGGGAATGCGAAAAGCCGTTCCAGAAAATCGGGGACCTATGTCAGCAATCGCGCGCAGGCCGTTGAGCCCGGCGCGCGTGACAGGAGAACCAATGTCAAGCGCAACCAGTACCGGCGAAAGCCTGCTCCTCATTCAGCAACTGCTGAAGGATGTTTCCGAGCAGCTGTCGCAACCCTCACGCGCGGACCGCCGGTCCGCTTCCCTGAAGCTGGAGAGAATCGCGGCAATCGCCTCGACGCTTGCCGCGACCATTCATTCGCCCCGACAATAAAAGGAACTGACATGAACCGACTGGAACTGCGCGGCGTCAAGCGGCGATGCCAAAGTGATCAGTGCGGGTTGCCGTTCTACGATCTCAATCGGACTGAAATCGCCTGCCCCAACTGCGGGGCAGCGTTCGTCGTCGTGACGGTGCAGCCGGTGGCGGCAAGGACGCCTTGGCGCATGGGTGGACGGCCAGGCCCCGCGCGACGCGTCGAGTTGCCGATCGAGCAGGCAGCCGATCCAATCGACGAGATCGTCGCGGAGGACGCGGTCGAAGACGCCATCGAGGCGGCGACCGATTCCGAAGTGCTGCTCGAGACGGACACCGACGAGGCGAGCGAACCGATCGAGGCCAATCCCGAACGCACAGCCGACGAGTGAGCAACGCTCAGCCTGCGGGCGCTCGGCGGAACCGGGCGCCTACTTGCGCGACAAGTCACTTTCGCGCGCCATGCGTTCGAAATTCTCGGTTGGGCTCTTGATCCGGTACTGATTGTCGCCTTCGCTAGACGGCAATTGCTGCACGATCTTGTATTCGCGGGACGCGGCAATCGAAACCGATCGGCTCGGTGCATAGCGCACGAGTTGACCAACTTTGAACTTATGCAGAGCCACGCTGTCCTCCTGACATCGATGTACCATCCGGGCGAGCGCAGTGTGCCCGTCCAGCCGCCGGCAAACAGTCGTGACGCTTGCAGACCGATCGCCTAGTCACACCGATCGCCTAGTCACGGCGCTTAGCGATTGCCAAATCCGCGCTTTCGGGCTTTCGTCCGCTCAAAGGCTTTGCCGTCGCCGGCAATTGGATCCCGGCTGCTGAACCGCGCCCGTTTCGCCGCCAACACGGTTCGATCGGCCGAATGACGCGCTTTTGAATTTCGATAGATAACGGCGCACCACGTCAAGAGCACTCCAAGGAGCGCTGCAACCATCAGTAAATGGATCATGCATCTCACGCAACGGCAAACGGTGCTCGGCTCGGCGTGACACGCATTTGCCTTTGGCGGGCCATATCCAGAAGCCTGTCAGGCTTGCATTAAGCATCTGATAAGGAAGGCAGCGGGTGGGGATCGCCGAAAAAAGGTGCTCGGGTTGGTAGGCTTCAGCGCGGTGCCGACGCCTTTGAT
>JANOJW010000190.1:0-6466 GCA_031418955.1 Hyphomicrobiales bacterium
CGCTACTCCCTACTCCCAATTCCCTCAGATTCGCTCGATCTTCTTCTTGCCGAACAGGCCGTACGGTTTGAACATCAACATGATGATCATCAGCACGTAGGGCGCGAAGTCTTTCGTTCCGCCGCCCACGAAAGGATCGAGATAGCCAGCCGCCAGGCTCTCGGTAATACCCACGATGAGGCCGCCGACCACGGCGCCCGCGACCGAGTCGAGCCCGCCCAGGATCACCACCGGGAACACCTTGAGACCGACGAGGGCGAGCTGCGTATCGACGCCGAGCATGCTGCCCCAGATGATGCCGCCAAGCGCGGCGACGACGCCGGCCATGGCCCAGGCGATCGCGAAGTAGCGGTCGACGTTGATGCCCATCGCCATCGCCACCTGCTGGTTGTCGGCGACGGCGCGCATGGCGACGCCCATGCGCGTCTTCTTGAAGATCCAGGTGAACACCGCGAGGCAGGCCAACGAGACGACGACGCCGAGCAGTTGGATCGGCGCGATCGACGTGAAGCCCAGACTGATCGGCGTGTCGGGGATCGGCAGCGGGATGGTCTTGGTCGAGGCGCCGACGGTGATCGGGGGCAAGCCACGGAAGATGGCAGCGAGTCCGATCGTCGCCATGATCACGGCAACCACGGGCCGACCGAGCAGCGGCCGCAGGACAACGCGCTCAAGCGCGAACGAGAAGCCGACCATCAGGGCGACCGATGCGATCACCGCCGCGATCCAGCCGAATGGCGAGGTCGCGAGCGAGCCGGCAAGCGTCACGGCGCCGCCGTAGGCCGCCAGCATGACGAATTCGCCCTGCGCGAAGTTGATGGCGTCGGTGGCCTTGTAGACCAGCACGAACCCGAGCGCGATGAGTGAGTACATGAGGCCGATCGAAGCGCCGCTCACGATCAGCGAGAGGATGAAGCTCAATTCGTCGTTCACTTGGGGCCACTCCTTGGTCGTTCCGCGGCGTGCGCTCAGGCGGCGCGCTTGGTTGCCTGCGCGGCGGTGTCGTGAATTTCAATCGTCGAAGTCAGCGTCGTCTTGCGGCCGTCCTCGAAGGTGACGTCCATGGTGACGTCGGCCGTGCGGGCGCCCGAGAAGAACGCGTCGATCACCGGCGCATACTTCTGTGCGACATAGCCACGCCGCACCTTGCGCGTGCGGGTGATCTCGTTGTCGTCGGCGTCGAGCTCTTTCTGGAGCAACAATACGCGGCTGACCCGCGTCGCCTCGGGCAACGTCGCGTTGATCTTGGCGACCTCGTCGAGGATCAGCCGGGCGATCTCCGGCTTCTTGGCGAGGTCCATGAAGCTCGTGTAGGCGATGTTCTGCCGCTCGGCCCAGCCGCCGACTGTCGTCATGTCGATGGCGATCATGGCGGCGGCGAACGGCATGTCGTTGCCGAAGGCCACAGCCTCCCGGATGAAGGGCGAGAACTTAAGCTTGTTCTCGATGAACTGCGGCGCGAACGGGGTGCCGTCCTGCATGCGGCCGACGTCCTTGGCGCGGTCGATGATGGCGAGCTGGCCGCGCGGATCGAGCACGGCGGCGTCCCCCGTCTTGAGCCAGCCGTCGGCGTCCTTCACCGCCCGCGTCTCGTCGTCCTGCTTGTAGTAGCCCACGAATACGCCGGGTCCGCGCACCAACAACTCGCCGTTCTCCGCCAGCTTGACCTCGACGCCCGGCACCGGTTCGCCCACGGTGTTGGGATCGGCTGCGCCGTCGCGCTGGAAGGCGATCAGCGCACTGCCTTCGGTGGCGCCGTAGACCTGCTTCAGATTGATGCCGAACGAGCGGAAGAAGCGGAACGTGTCGGGCCCGAGCGGGGCGCCGCCGGTCATCGCCCAGCGCGCATATCGCATGCCCATCTGATCGCGTACGGGGCCATACACCAGATACTCGCCGAGGCGGTAAGCGATGCTCATGCCGCCAGGAACGGGCTTGCCGTCGGTGATCAGCAGTTCGCGCTCCTCGGCGATGCGGCGGAATTTCTCGTAGATGCGCCGCTTCATGGGCGAGGCGTCCTGCGTCTTCACCTGCACCTGCGTCAGCAGGTTCTCCCAGATCCGCGGCGGGGCAAGGATGCCGGTCGGCGCCAATTCGCGCAGATCGCGCTGCACGGTCTCCGGGCTTTCCGGCGTGTTGATCGTTACGACGGAAATCAGCGCCGTCGAGAGCGAGTACATGGCATCGCCCACCCACGCCATCGGCAGGTAGGAGAGCCAGTTGTCGCCGGCGCGCACGTCCTCGGCCTTGGCGTAATTCTCGGCTGTGGCGATCATGTTGCGGTGGGAGAGCAGCACGCCCTTCGGCCGGCCGGTGGTGCCCGAGGTGTAGGCGATCAGCGCGATGTCGCTGGCGTCGCCCTGCGAAAGGCCCCACGGAAAGACGTCCGGCTGCTCGCCGGCGATCTTGCGTCCGAGCGCCAGCACGTCCTCGAAGCGGCGCAACAGGGGATCGTTGTAATGGGTCATGCCGCGCGGGTCGTCGAAGATGACGGCGCTCAAGTTCGGCAGTTGATCTTTGAGCGAGAGAACCTTGTCGACCTGCTCCTGGTCCTGCGCGACGATGACGGAGACCTCGGCGTGATTGAGCACGTAGACGAGCTCGGAGGCGATCGCGTCCTGATAGACCGGTACGGCGGTGCCGCCGACCGCCTGCGCCGCCAGCATCGCCAGATAAAGGCGGGGCTTGTTGTCGCCGACCACCGAGAGCTTGCCGTCGCGCTTGAACCCGAGTGCGGCGAGCCCGAGCGCGAAGTCGCGCATGACGTCATGGCACTCCGACCAGCTCATGGTCTTCCAGATGCCGCGGTCCTTGTGTCGCATACCTGGCAGCGCCGTATGCTTCGCCGCATTGCGGGCGAGCAGCTTGGGCAGCGTGTTGGTCTCGGGCGCGTCGCAGAGGCTCATTCTTTCGTTGCTCCCTTGGCGCCGAGATAGGCCTGGATCACCGCTGGATTGGCCTGCACCTCTTTCGGCGTGCCCTCGGCGATCTTGCGCCCGCGATCGAGCACCACGACACGGTCGGAGATGTCCATCACGACGCCCATGTCGTGCTCGATCAAGACGACGGTGACGCCGCGATCCTGGTTCACGTCCAGGATGTAGCGGGCCATGTCCTCCTTCTCATCCTGGTTCATGCCGCCCATCGGCTCGTCGAGCAGCAGCACGCGCGGCTCGAGCGCCAGCGCGCGGCCGAGTTCCACGCGTTTTCGCAGGCCGTAGGCGAGCGCGGCGGTCTGCTGCTTGCGCAGATCCTGCAGCTTCAGGAACTCGATGATTTCCTCGCAGACCTCGCGGTGCTTCACTTCTTCCTTCTGGGCGAGGCCCCAGTAGAGCACGCTCGAGAATACGCCGGATTTCATCCGCACGTGCCGGCCCAGCATCAGGTTGTCGAGCACGGTCAGGCCGGAGAACAGCGCGATGTTCTGGAAGGTGCGCGCGATGCCCATTTCGGCGATCTCGCTCGGCCGATTGTGCGTAATGTCGCGGCCTTCGAGCTTGATGCTGCCCGTGTCGGGCTTGTAGAAGCCCGAGACCATATTGAGCAGCGACGTCTTGCCGGCGCCATTCGGGCCGATCACCGAGAGGATCTTGCCCTTCGGAACCTCGGCCGACACATCGCCGACGGCGGTCACTCCGCCAAAGCGCTTGGAAACGCCGGAAATCGACAGCTGGCTCACGCCCGTCGCCGTGGCGCCGGTCGTCGAGGGCGCGTCGATCGCCGCTGTGGCACTCGCAGTAGCACTTGTCATGCGTGGCGCTCGCTCTCAGCGTGCCGGAACCGGCGCGAGCTGCAGGCCACGCACCGGTCAACCCGGTACGCCATACACCGTAACTCCTCCCTCAAGTCACCCGCGGCTATATTGCCGCGTTAGTGCTGCAGGCTGCCGTCGCGCGCGTCGGCTGCGCATTCCGGCTGAACGTTTCCGAAAACCAGTTCCACATGACGGCGGGACGTTAGTCAAGAGCGTTCGCGAGCGAAGCCGTTTCTCGGCTCAGCACATTGTCACTCGGCGGCCTCGGCCTTGTCGGTGGATTGCGACAGGGCGCGGTCGAGCGAGCGGTGATAGTGGATCATGCCCGGCTCGTTGCGGCCGTACACGACGTGCGACTGCGCGCCCGAGCGGAAGCCGATCTGCATGGTGCGGCCGGCAGGAAAGTCCTCCGTCGTCACCACCTTCATGACGAGATCCATGTTCTTTTTCCAGTGCAGCTTCTCGTCCTCGGTCGCGGCCGGTTTTGGGATGTAGAGCGAGGTCTCCATCACGGCGCGGTCGACACGTCCCTCGCGCGGATAGATGCGGTGCGTCTCGACGTGATCGCCCTGGACGACGAAGATGGTGTTGGGGAACAGCGTGTAAATCAGCGTCGAGTTCCACATCAGATCCCAGCTCTCCTCGGGCTGCGAGCGGAGCCGGGCAAGCTTGGTGCGCGGGAACACGAGACGCTGGTTGAGGCCGAACGGCTCGAAGTCGGAGACGTTGGTGTGCAGGATGCCGGTGAGCGACTCCCGGTGCAGGAAACCGATGTGGTAGCTCTCCTGGAAGGTGTCGACGAGCAGCTTCCAGTTCATCTCCTCGTCGACCCCGCGACGGTCCCAGTAGTGATATGTTTCGAAGCCGAACCGCGCGAGTTCGGGTCCCAGACCCGACAGCCACGGATCGACCTCGAAGGTTTGCGCGCCATCGGCGGCCGGTGTTGCGATCACCCAGACGAGCCCGTACTTTTCGCACAATGGGAGCGGCGTCAAGCCCGGCCGCTCGGCGCGGATGCCCGGAAATGACCGCTCCTCCGGCAGGCCACGGAGCTTGCCTTCGAGGTCGTAGGTCCAGGCATGGTAGGGGCAGGAGAACACGCTCGCCTTGCCGCAGCCGGTGGCGACCTTGGCGCCGCGGTGGCGACAGACGTTCAGAAACGCGCGCAATTGGCCGTCACGACCGCGCGAGATCAGCATCGGCACGCCGGCGAAGTCGTCGGTTCGGTAGTCGCCGGGTTTCGCCCAGTCGGCGCTCAGGCCCACCAGCAGCGGGTGGGTTCTGAATAGCGCACCGATCTCGCGGTCGAGCCGCTGCTGGCTGGTGTAATGCGTCACGTCGTTGCGCCAGGGGGCCTCCACCTCCTGAGTGGTGCCGGCCTCGACGTGGGCGAGCAACCGCTTCAACACCGCGATTTCCTGGGTGCGATCCATCGAAGTTTTCCTTATGCCTGCGCGTGGCGCTCCCGCGAGTGCCCGCCTTACATGCTTATGCGCAAATCATGCTGCACCGCACCAGACGCAGCCCTGCCAGCCCGGATTGGCGTTTGACCGCGAGGACGCAAGCGTACACGTTGCGGCCGCGAAGGAAAGGGTCCGCGCGCGCCGATCCCTCGCGCCCTCAACAGCATCGAGCCGAAGCCCGTGAGCGCCGACCAGGACAAGGCCGTCTACGACCTGACCCCGTTCGGCCGCTTCGTCGTGCTGATCTCGGTGATCCTGGCGTCGACGTGCTACACCGCGACCATCCTGATCGCGACCACCCTGCTGCCGCAGATGCAGGGCGGGCTGTCGGCCACCCAGGACGAGATCTCCTGGGTAATGACGTTCAATATCCTGGCGACCGCCGTCGCCACGCCGACTACCGGCTGGCTGGTCACGAGCTTCGGCCGCCGGCGCACGATGATGGGGTGCCTCGCCGGCTTCACGGTCGCGACCTTCATGTGCGGCGCCTCGCAGTCGCTCGAAAGCCTGGTGTTCTGGCGCGTCATGCAGGGCGGCCTCGGCGCGCCGCTGATCCCGTTGTCGCAGACACTGCTGCTCGACAGCTACCCGAGGAGCCGCCACGGCTTCGTGATGTCGCTCTATGGCATGTCGAACATCGTGGGTCCCGTGCTCGGGCCGATGATGGGTGGCTATATCGGCGAGACGCTGGGCTGGCCGTGGGGCTTTTATCTCGTGCTGCCCGTGAGCGTGACGGCCTATGCGCTGTTCAAGTTCTTCCTGCCGGCCGACATCGCCAACGCCCGCGTCCAGCCGCTCGACTGGATCGGCTTCCTGTCGCTCTCGACGGCGATCGCCTGCGTGCAGCTCGTGCTCTCGCGCGGGCAGCGGCTCGACTGGTATGACTCGGGCGAGATCTGGGCCGAGACGATCATCGGCGTCATCGCGTTCTACATCTTCCTCAGTCACAGCCTGACCGCGCCGCGCACGTTCCTGAACCTGGGGCTGTTCCGCGATCGCAATTACGCGATCGGCTGCGTCATCGTCACGCTCTACGGCATGCTCAATTTCGCGCCGGTCGTGCTGCTGCCCTCGCTCTTGCAGCAGCATGCGGGCTTTCCGGATTCAGCGATCGGCACGTTCGTCGGCTGGCGCGGGATCGGCAACGGCCTGGGGTTCTTCGCGGCGATGTGGCTGCAGCGCTTGGATCCACGCTTCAATCTGGTGTTCGGCGCCAGCGTGCAGACGGCGTCTGGCTATTGGCTGACGC
>JANOJW010000191.1:0-4217 GCA_031418955.1 Hyphomicrobiales bacterium
GGGTCGGGGTGAGGGGCGGCAGCACGACGTGCGCCAAACCTCATGCCGACCCTTGTATTGAGAAACTGAGCAAGCGGCAGTGTTGTCGGTTGTCGCCGCCCCTCACCCTAACCCTCTCCCCATGCGAGTGCAGAGCATGGGGAGAGGGGATTCCTACTTCAATTCACGTTGTCGCCGCGGCCGCCGGTGTCGGCAAGGCGCGTCACCTTCCATCCCGCCCCGCCGCGATCAAAGCGCATCGGCGTCGCATTGGCGAGCATCTCCGTGGTGAGATCGAGGCCGAGGCTTGGGGCCAGCACATAGAGCACGCCGCCGTGGGCGACGAGCGCGGTGCTGCGGCTCCGCGCATCGACGAGCCCTCGCGAAATGCCGGCCTGCGTGCGTGACACGAAGGTTGCGAGCGTCTCGCCGTTGGGCGGATCCTCGCGCCAGTCGTGGTCATGCGAGGGCGTGCCGACGAGATCGCCGAACCAGCGCTCGCGCAGGCCGGCCTCGGCTTCGGGCGCGACGCCGTGCGGGCGGCCGATGATCTCGGCGGTGGTCCAGGCGCGCGCCATGGTGCTCGCCACGATGCGCTGCAGCCCGGCCATGGCGAGCGCGGCCGACGCGGCTTCCGCCTGCCCCAAGCCCCGCGCATTGAGCGGGATCTCGGCTGGCTGGAAGATCCGCTTGTGATTGCCGTCGGTCTCGCCGTGGCGGATGAAATGGAAGCTGTCGCAGTCGGGCGACAGCGGCGCCGCACGCGCCATACGAAACAGCTCGTCGAGACCGCGATGCAGATAGCCGGGCGTGGTGAGGGGTGCGGACATCGGGTTCCCTTGCCGTGGTGGCGGCGAAAAAGTGAGCGGTAGGCGGGACGTTATCGGGCCATCGGCGGCGTTCAGCAAGCCGTCGTCGCTCGCCGCCGATCATACCTTCACATGCTTGGCCGCATCGGGCTTGGCCTTGACGCCTGCCGCGTACTTCAGCGCGACCTTCTTCAGGCGCTCGGGCGCGAAGTCGAGTTGGGCGAGCGCCATGCCGCGATCGAACACCTCGGAGTAGCGCTTGATCTTGGCACCCTCGAGCTCGAAGCGGGAGATCCCCTCGAACACGACGCGGACGCCCTTCGAATCGGGCAGCGTCGAGGCATAGCTGAAGCGATAGCTCGCATAGCCGAGCGGGCCGCTCTCGACGACATCGGAGAAGTCCCATTTGAACCGCGCGCCGCCCTCGTAGAAGTGCGCGAGCATGGCGACGATGCCGGCCCGGCCGGGCTTGGAGGGCCCGAAGAAGTAGTCGTCATAGACGCCGTCCGCTGCAAAGCAGTCGGCCAGCGCATTGCCATCGCCCGACTCGACGGCGGCAGTGAATTTTCTCAGTGTTTCGGCGAGTGGCATAGGGTGAACTCCTGCGCGGCGCTTGTTCCGGCCCCAGCCAATCAGATGATCTCGTCCTCGTCCATCAGCGCTTCGGCTTGCGACTCGCGCGGGGCCGAGGCGGCAGTTGCCTCGCGGTCGGGTTTGACGCGCGCGTGCTCCTCCGACCAGGCGATGTGGAACAGCGCGTCGCCCATGTTGACGATCGGCAGCGTGGTGGAGCCGACGATGATGCCGCGACGGGGGCTGCGGACCTCGATCTCGACGTCCTCGTAGGGGTTGGCGACGCTGCCGATGATCTCGCCCTCGCTGACCGCATGGCCGATGCGCTTCATGGTGCGGAATACCCCGCCGTCGGGCGCGCGCACCCACTTCGAGGCATTGGCGAACACCGGCCGGCGCTCGAGGTCGGGCTTGGGCGCCTCGACGCCGTCGGCCATCTCCAGCATGCCGGCGTACAGCATCAGCCGCGCGATGCCGTCGACGCCGGCCTTGATCGCGAACTCGTCGAAACGCAGGCCCTCGCCGCCTTCGTAGACGAGCACGTCGACGCCGATCTCGCGCGCCGCGCGGCGCAGTGAGCCCGACCGCTCCGGGCTCTCGATCACCACCTGCGCGCCGAACGCCTCGGCAAGCTCCCGGCAGCGGCGGCGGCTGACCTCGGCGCGGATCTGCGGCAGGTTCACGCGATGCACGGCGGCGGTGTGCAGGTCGACGCCGATCTGGCAGCGCCGCACCACCTCGTTGAGGAAAATGTGCGCGAGGCGGGCGGCGAGCGAGCCGGACGCCGAACCCGGGAACGAGCGGTTGAGATCGCGCCGGTCGGGCAGATAGCGCGAGCGGCCGATGAAGCCGTAGGCGTTGACCACGGGGATCGCCAGCAGCGTGCCCGCGATGTTGCCGGGCTGCAGCGTCTTCAGGACGCGGCGGATGATCTCGACGCCGTTGAGCTCGTCGCCGTGGATGGCGGCCGAGATGAACATCGTCGGTCCCGGCCGCGGCCCATGCAGGACATGAACGGGCAGCGTCACCGGCGTGTGGTTCGACAGCTTCGACACGGGCAGGTCGACGAGGGCCCGCTGCCCCGCCTCGATGCTCTGCCCGCCGATGTCGAACGTCCTGCGCACGAGTTGTTGGCCCCAAGATCCCCGTTTCGTTTCGCCAGTCTATCAGCAGCGCACGTCTGTGGCATCCGGCGACGGACGTGACACCAGCGACCGACGTCAGGCGACCCGCTTGCGCCCTCGTGTCTCGCGCCTGTCGTGACCGAAGCTCTTGGCATGCTCCAGCACGTCGACCTGGTTGATGAGCACGCCGACGATCCGCGGCCCGTTGGAGCCGAGCAGATGCATGGCGCGACGCACGAGCTGACGCGAGGTGCGCCCCCACGTGGTCACCAGCACGATCTGGTCGGCGTCGTCGGCGAGGATGCGGGCGTCGATCACCGGCAGCAGCGGCGGCGCATCGATGATGATCGTATCGAAATGCGATTTCAGGCGGCCAAGCCGCTGGCCGACGCCCGGCGCGCTCAAGGCTTCGGCGGCCGACAGCGCGACCTTCCCACCGCCACCGGCCGGCAGCACGGTGAGCCCCGTGGTCTCGTCGGTCAGCAGGTGGCCCTCGAAGGCCTGGCCGCTGACGATCGCATCGAGCAGGCCCGGCGCATGCTCATGGCCCATCTGGCGGGTGAGCGTGCTGCGCCGCAGATCCGCATCGATCAGCAGCGTGCGCACGCCGTTCGCCGCATACTGATAGGCGAGGGAGGCGGCGAGCAGCGTCCGGCCCTCGTTGGGCAGCGCCGAGGTGACGAGGATGATGCGCGGCTCCGGGCTCTGGCGGCGGCTGTCGATCGCGTGGCGGCCAGCGCGAACCGAGCGCGCGAACACCCCGTCGGGCACGGTGATGACGGCGCGCGTCGCCTCCTCGGGGCTGCCCAAGCCGTCAGATAGCCGCCGCATCAGCGGCAGCGAGGCCAGATGCGGCACGCCGAGCAGCTCCTGGATCTCCTCGGGTCTCGTCAATCCTGGCCGCATCATCTCGAGCAGCAGCGCCAGGCCAAAGCCCAGCCCCAGGCTGGCAAGCGCGCCGAGCCCGACGATACGCGACCGCTTGGGCGAGGACACCGCCAACGGCACGTCGGCGCGCTCCACGATGCGCGCGTCGGCGACCTGCAGGTCCTGTGTCTCGGCGGTCTGCTTGTAGCGGGCGAGGAAGGTCTCGAAGACCTGCCGCGTCGTCGTGGCCTCCCGCTCGAGCTCGCGCAATTGGACGGCGGCTTCCCGCGACCCGCCTTGCTTATCCTTCAGCACCGTGAGGCTCGCGTTGAGGCCGCGCTCGCGCTCCTCGGCGACCCGATACTCGGTGTCGAGGCTCGCCAGGATGCGGTCGACCTCGGCCGTGATCTGGATCTCGACATCGGCGACGTCGGCGCGCGCCTTCAGCATCTCGGGATGCATGGGGCCGTACTTGGCGGTCAGTTCGGCCTCGCGCCGGGTCGCCTTCAGATGCTGATCGCGAAACAGGCGGATGGTATGGTTCTGCAGCACGTCGGCGATCGCCGTCTTGAGGCCCCGGCGCAGTAGTTCCTGTACCTGCTCGTATTTGGCCTTGGCCTCCGCGGTGATGTTGCGCGCGAGCACGGTCTGCTCCATCAGCCGCGCAAGGTGCTTTTCCGACAGCAGCTGGCCTTCCGAATCGAAGATCTCGTTGGCGGTCTTGAAGGTGGTGACCCGGCGCTCGGTCTCGGCGAGCTTGTGGCGCAGGCCCTCGAGCTTGTGATGCAGAAGCTCCGTCGTCTCCGTGGTGGCTTTTACCTTGGTCGCGATCTGCTCCTGCAGATAGACCTCGACCAGGCTGTTG